>JAYVOT010000583.1:0-5756 GCA_043757795.1 Chthonomonadaceae bacterium
TTCGAAGCGCTCAACATCCATCACGAAGCAAATCGCGCCGCCAACCTGCACCTTAACAGGGCTAGGCAAAGACAGGCCTACAGGAGCCGCGTCGGGCGGAAGCACATTCACGAACTGTTCTCGCGTTCGGCAACTCTCGCGGATGAGTTGGATCACCTTCTCGACGCTCTTGTCGTCCACGCCTATCAGCAAAGTCACATTCCCTTCGCGCAAAAACCCTCCGGTGCTGCCGATTTTCGTGAATTGATGCCCATTGCGCAAAAGAGTCTCAGTGATGCGATTCTTGTCGCGATCATGCACGACCGTGATAACGAGCTTCATTTCTATCTACTCCTTTGGAACTTCGAACGTTGAAACCTTGTGATAAATTTTCCGGTGCAACTCATTTATGTCCGTATTAGCATCTAATACGCAAAACCTCGAAGGGAATCGCGCCGCCTCGGAAAGGTATCCTTCTCGAACGAGTCTGTGAAACTCGATCGCTTCCGCCTCCATACGATTTTTTTCACCTTGTCGTGCAAGCCCCGTCTCCGGAAGCAGATCAAGCAAAAACGTTAAATCCGGTACGACGCCCCCGATTGCAAACTCATTCAAAACTGCCGTTTCGTCTCTTCCCAGTCCTCGCGCCACTCCTTGATAAGCCACGCTAGAGTCTATAAATCGATCGCAAAGCGCTATCCCGCCCGTCTCAAGATGCGGGCGAATGACCGACTCAACGTTTTGAGCGCGAGCTGCAAGGAACAACAACAATTCTGCGCGAGGCGTCATCTCCGAGTACAGTAGCAAAGCTCGAATTCCCTCCGCGATCTTGTCCCCGCCGGGTTCGCGTGTCACGCAGACAGAAAGTCCGTCACTCTCCAGCGCGGCTTTCAGTAGCGCGATCTGCGTCGTTTTGCCCGCCCCCTCCACGCCCTCGAAGGTGATGAAGAGTCCTGACCTTTTACGAGTTTCTTGAATCGAGTTTGGAATTCTCAATGCTCCTTCATTCCTCGTAGTCGACATTCGCGATCGAATGCAAGAGATAATATATTTGCGGAATAGCGAGGATCAATACGTTATTTCCGGTTTCTCAAAGGATCGTGTTCCGCTGAGAAATCCTCGCCTTTGATCCGGGCTGAAAGGGCGCGAACCGTGTCATAAATCGCGTTCGTTCCAGTTTTGCCGTTCACGAAAACCTTAAACAAGATTGGGTCTCGTTGCTCAACGAGCGCCAGCAACGAATCCAACTGCGCTTCAAGACGTCGTTCCTGTGCACGAAGCCACGCCTTCCGATTGAAACTCGAAGAGGTCTCAAACAGTTCTATTGGCGAAAAGGAAACAAATGCTTCGGGTTTTCGCTCATTCCAAAACTCGTAATGAAAAGCGATGGTTGTAAAGTAAAAACGATCCAGAGAAGCCGCGAGGTGCGAAACACCGGACTGAAACTTGATTGGACGCTGATAATTCGAGCTGAATTCCCCTTGCGGCGTCAGCCAGAGCGAGCGCCGGTTGCCATTTAGAAGGGGTTGAACGTACTCCAGAAATTCGCGAGCGCCCTTCAGGCCCGTGCGATCCACCCCGATCATGCCGATTTTGGAGAAAAAACGGTAACGCTGGAGTTGCTGTTCTTCCATCAAGGAGTAACGCTCCCAATTGAAAAACTCCTCTTCAATCAGGAGACCGAAAATCGCGTCCCACCAACTGCTGTGGTTTAGACAGACGATGAGCGGTGTCTTGCCATCGTCCTGAAACTCTCCGATTTCGCCCGTGAGATAGACGTTGTGGAATCCTCGCGGGATGTCCCAACGCAAATATCGCATGAACCACGTTTCAAGCAGCGGAGACTGTTCGCCTTTTATCATTTTTCAAATCAATATCAAAAAATAGCGTCCGCAAAATACGCGGGGAAATAGAAATACGGGGAGATGAAAACCGCGAAATACGCGAAAAAAATGCAGATACGATGGAATGCGCTCCTGAATTTCCTATGCGTATTTCGCATTTTATCCATCTACTCTTCTTTCGCTCCTCTATTCGCGGGTTTTCAACTTCACATACCGTTTCGCGCCGACTTTCAAGACGGTTCCTGCAAGGCTTGAGACAGGGAGTTCGAGAGAAGAGTTGGTGATTTTAGCGCCATTCACGGAGACGCCTCCCTGCTCGACCAGTCTCCTCGCTTCGCTCGTTCCCTTCGCCATTCCAGCTGCGACAAGCAGTTTGCAAACCCAGACTCCCTCTCCTTGAAGCAGTTCGTCAGGAATCGTCGCTTCAGGAATTTCGGACGGGAGTTCGCCTGAAGCGTGGATTTTATGCCACTCTTTGTCCGCTTTGTCTCCCTCTTCCACTGAATGATAGATCGCTATGATCTCGCGAGCGAGCCGTCGTTTGACGTCTTTCGGGTTGGTCGAGCCGGATTTCGAGGAGCTAAGAAGAGCCTCGATCTCCTCAATCGGAACGTCCGTGCAGAGCGTAAAATAACTTTCCATCAAATCGTCGGAGATAGAGAGCAGTTTTCCGAACATTACGTCCGGAGATTCTAAAATCCCTACATAGTTTCCGAGGGACTTGCTCATCTTCTTCACGCCGTCCAAGCCTACTAGCAAGGGCATGAAGAGCGCCGTCTGCGGAGCTTGACCCAACTCTTTTTGCAGGTCTCTCCCAGCGAGAATGTTGAAGGTCTGATCCAACCCTCCCATCTCAACGTCCGCCTCAATGCAGACTGAGTCATACGCCTGAGCGAGCGGGTAGAGCAACTCATGAAGACTGATCGGCTGATGCGTAGCGAATCTGTTAGCGAAATCTTCGCGTTGCATCACTTGCGCCACTGTCATCTTGGAGGCGAGGCGCACGACCTCTGCGAAATCCAGTTTGCCAAGCCACTCGCTATTAAATCGCACGACAGTCTTCTCGACATCGAGAACCTGTGCAAGTTGTTTCACATAGGTCTCGCCATTCGCTTTGATCTCTTCCGACGAGAGCATCGGTCGAGTTGCGGAGCGACCGGAAGGGTCTCCGATGAGGGCAGTGTAATCCCCGATAATGATGATTACCGTGTGTCCGAGATCCTGAAACTGCCTGAGCTTTCGCAACACGACCGCAAATCCAAGATGAATGTCGGGCGCTGTAGGGTCTAGCCCCAACTTAATCTTCAGTGGTTTTCCGGACTTAGCAGAGTAGGCGAGCTTTTCCGCCAACCCGTTTTCGGGCACGACTGCCTGAGTTCCCCTTTTCAACTTTGCCGCTATTTGTAAAATCTCCGGGGAGACGCCTTCAATGCTCACGCTTTCAAACTCCTCAAATTCAATTTTCTATACAGCTCTTAGAACAGTATTCAAAGTCTTGCGCGAACTGCGCCTCCGAAGCTCCACGCGCCCTCAACGTTGGAGGGAAATGCCTGCATGATTAGAAGGCGAGAAACGAACTTTGTAAGCGGGACCTGTATCAGGGGTTGAAAACCCCCGGCGAACAAAGCAAGCGTTTTCCATAGGCGAGAGCGCCGGAGGCGCATTTGCATCATGTGCGAATCGCAAACGGCGGAGCGCCGCTGAGACAGAGAATTTATTCCTGCAGACGCAAGAGCGCGAATGGCAATCCGGAGCGGTGAAATTTGAAACAAGAGTTGCGACAAACAACCCTTTTTGCAATCATAATAGAATACTGAAATCGAAACGCAGAACTGTCTTTTTCATTGCCCGTATGCGGAAGCCATACAACTTGTATGATCATTGTAGCATACTCGCGCAAGTCGTTTGAGGAACGAGATGCAATATTTCCAAGATCGCAATGAAGTTTTACTACAACAATTGACTATAGAAGGCTGAAAATACGTTGTCCTACTTGAAAAAATCGGTTGCAGTCGTCTCACAGGCGATCTCAATTGCGCTGTTGCTTGCGATTCCCGTTTTCGCCCTGGCTCAGAATACGAAGCAGGCGTCGCCGGAAGGCGTCGCCTTTTTTGAATCGAGAATCCGACCCATTCTCGCTGACAGTTGCTACTCCTGCCACTCAAAAACGAACGGAGTCTCACTCTCCGGCTTGCAGTTGGACAACCGGGAGCGACTCTTAAAAGGAGGCGTTCGCGGAGCGATGTTCAACGCGAAGAATCCTGAGCGAAGCCTCTTTCTGAAAGCTGTCGGGTATACGGATAAAAGCCTTCTGATGCCGCCTGCCGGAAAGCTTTCCGCAGAAAAAATAGCAGTTCTAACTCAGTGGGTGAAGATGGGTTCGCCGTACCCGATAGCGGACGCTTCAAAACCCTCGCCTTCCTCCAAATTCGATCTTGCCGCCCGCAAAAAACATTGGTCATGGCAACCTCTCAGGGCGACTGTTCCGCCGACAGTCAAGAATAAAAGTTGGGTACGGAACCCCATTGACGCGTTCGTTCTGGCGAAACTGGCATCGAGAGGGATGACGCCCGCGCAACCGGCGGACAAGAGAACGTTGCTCCGCCGAGTTACTTTCGACCTGATCGGACTTCCTCCGACTTTCACGGAAATATCCGCTTTTCTTGCGGATAAAAGCGCTAATTCCTACGAAAAAGCGGTTGACCGACTGCTTGCCTCGCCGCGCTACGGGGAACGTTGGGGGCGAAAGTGGCTCGATCTCGCACGATATGCGGAGACGGACGGGCATGAGTTCGATTTCGATAAACCGAACGCCTGGCGATATAGAGATTATGTGATACGCGCCCTCAACGCCGACGTTCCTTATAATAAATTCGTTACGGAACAACTTGCCGGAGACCTGCTTCCAAATCCAAGGCTGCACTTGACTGAAGGCTACAACGAGTCGATCCTCGGAACAGGGTTTTTTTGGTTGGGAGAGGGCAAGCACTCCCCGGTTGAACTCGGCGCTGACGAAGCTGAAAGAATCGACAATCAGATCGACGTGATGAGCAAGACGTTCCTCGGTCTCTCTTTAGGGTGCGCCCGATGTCACGATCACAAGTTCGACGCCATCTCGACCAGAGATTACTATGCTCTGGCAGGCTATCTCAAAAGCTCTCGATTTCACAACGCCGACCTCCTTCCGCAGGCGAAAACTATTCCCCTTCTACGACGACTTGAGGCTGTCTCGTCAAAATTTCAAATCGACCTCGCGAGCGCAACCGCCTCTGAATTGACCGAGCGACTGCAACCGATGAAGCAGTGGCTAGCTACCTTTTATTTGCCACAGAATAGTGCGCGACTGGCTTCAGACGGTTCGCAACCTTCGCAGATCGCGAAATGGAAAGAGTATTTGAAGGGCCCGGCTTTGCGAGACACTAACGATCCCTTCCACCCGCTCGCGGTTCTTTCCGAGGGCGCGCAAACGCCGGAAGCTTTCAAAGCGAGAAAAGAGGAGCTAATTCGGGAGATGAACGAAAGAGAGAAGCGCATTGGCGAAGAGCAAGCGCGAACAAATATCTTTGCGGATTTTTCAAAACAGGGCTTCAATGGCTGGTTCGTCTCTGGCGAGGCGTTCGGCGACTCACCTCGTTCTTCGCAGATTTCAAGTTTGAAAGACGGCGAACCTTCGCTTCAGTTCCTCAATGCGCCTTCAGCCGATAGCGGAGCCGTCTCCGGCTGGCTGGAAGGCGCGCTTCGCTCACCGACTTTCACTGTCTCCAAAAAACTCATCTGCTTTCGCGTTAGCGGAACCGGGTGCGAAATAAACCTCGTCATCGACGGCTTTCAGCGCATTAGAGATCCGATCTACGGACGACTTAAAATTGGGATCAACTCCCCGGAACAACCGGTCTGGTTGCATATGAACGTGGAAAAGTGTATCGGTCACTA
>JAYVOT010000584.1:0-5748 GCA_043757795.1 Chthonomonadaceae bacterium
CGCAGTTGTGGAACAGGGGTAGTTGCCGTCGGCAATCAGAACTTGAGATCCGTGCCCGGCTCCGGCGATCGCGCAGAGAATGTCGGGATGAAGCAGAGAGGATTTTAGCATTTGTTTCTCCTGTGTGCAGCTTTCTTGCGTACGAGTTAGATATTATGATTCGTGAACTCTCAAAACAATCCCTTCAATTTTTTGAAAAAGACGAAACATACACTCAAGGCGCTTGTCCTAAGATGTATTGAAGCCAGTAATTGGCTCCGCAAGCATTAATTTTGAAATAACGCTAAATTTTAATCAGCACGACCGCAAAAAGTGTTCGTGAGTTCCGAATTCAAGGGAACCTAAAAATTGAAAAACGATAAAATAGAACCATTTGACGATGACATGATCTGGAACGCGCTCAGCGCGTACTCGGACGGAGAAGCCACTCCGGAAGAGGTTGCACAAGTTGAAGCGATGCTTCGCTCGAACCCGTCATTCGCAAATGAACTCTCTTTCCTTCAGATGAGCGGAGAGAGCGCACGGGATTTTATCGAGGTCGAGCCTCCCGCTCGCATGACTGACGCGATTCTATCTAAAACATCTCACAGAGTCACCTTTGCAAAACGAATTCAGAACTGGGTTTCCGATCGCAAGACCGTTCTTCTTCCCGCCACATACAGGTACGGATTTGCCGGTTGCGCAGCCGCCCTTCTTTTCGTTTGCGGAGTTGCAGTCTACCGAAGTGCAAACCTCAAGACTTCAACGCATTCCGGAGCTCCAGTCATCGTTTCAACTCTTCCTAGCTCTGAACCCGCTGTTGAAATCCGGAAGCCTGAAGTCGACCTGCAATCGCACGCTAACAGAAAACTCAATTCGACAGCGTCAATCGCCAAAACGAATCTCGATAGAGAGCGCGCTTTCGTCGATCCTAAGCCGCAGCCGGTTATTAAGGCCTCTCTAGTCGATCATTCCCGCGTTGCGTCGAACTCAATCTCTCTGAGCGGCAAGCCAAAGAAAACTGAGGCGCATCCTGTTGCCCGCACTTTTCAAATCGCAAGTTCCGCCTCACAATCTGCAAAAAGTTCGACAACGATCCCGATTGCCGAAAAACAGATTATTGTTCCTGAAGCTCCTGCAGAAGAGTCGCTCGGAGCCAACATAGATTCGCATTCGGAAATAGTTGCAACTGCCGAATCGCCTGTAATCGTTCGAGAGCCGGAACAGCGACGACCTCGCATTACGCTTGCGAGTCTCAGCGAAAGAGCGAACTACTCCGCTCCGCCGCCCGATGCCTTCAGATCCTCTCTGGATCAAGCGAACAAGAAACAGTTTTCAGACGATCTAAAAGAGTTGAAAGAGCAGAGCATCGCCGCTGCCACCTCTTCAAGACAGTTTAAAGCAAGAATCATAAACGGCAGCTTCTAAGCCTTATCGCAGTAACCGTTTCTTGGAGATCGAAGGTCAGGAAGCCTTCTCCCGCTGACACGAACTGGAAAATAATATGACGGCAAGACAGATCATAAAGAGGTTGAAAAGTAGAAATACGCTCACTTGGATTGCAAAAAACGCAATCCCTACCGTATTTTTTCCGGGTACTCTGTTCTTCCTCACTTTTTCGTTTTTCTCTTCGGCGATACAAGCGCAACAAAGTTCTGATTTCGCAAGCAACTCATCCAACACGTTTCCGCTTAAAGCGTTCTCCACTCCCGAGTCCGGCAAATCGACAAAAACTTCCAAAGGCATCCCCTTCTCCGAAATTCTCCGAGGCAACGGTTCGCAACTCGGATACCAACTCTCGCATGGCAACATTCAAACGGACACCCTCAGCCTTCATGTAGGAGCGACGCGCCTGACTCTCAACAAGGAGTATTGGCTTGATGCAGTTTCAGGAACGCTCTATTTCGCATCTCCCATTCGATCCGCAGAAAGCGTCTCAGCCTACTATCGCTACGAGGAAGGAGCCTCAACAGCTTCTCAAAAAGGCGGATATTCAGGGTTGCAGTTTGCGATGGGCGGACAGTCCTTCAATCTGGGTTTGACCTACAACACCCTTGCAGGCGATGGAACGGGTATGCAAACCTCGCTCTACGGGCTGGCTCTGGGCGGAAAAACAGGTCGATCCGGCAATCTCGCTTACAATGGACTCGCCTACTTCACAAACACCCAGGCAAGCTCAAACTTAGTCACTTCAACGCACCTCACCTCCGAAGACCCGAAAGCAGTCGATAAAACGGCTCTTGGAGCGGATCACCTCCTCGTTCAGGATATTGGACTTAGCTCCAACGGATTCAAGCTAAGAGCGGACTATCAGGACGTCGGGAAAAACTTTTCGGGCTTTCAGGCTCTCAAAGCGGGCAACGCCAACGACAAGACGATGCAAGATCGTCTCTCGACCCTTGAAGGCGAAAAGGGCGTCAAACGACTTGGATTCGGACTTGGATACAGCGGCTCTCCGAAAAACAAGACTGCCGGTGGTCTAAGTCTTGACTGGAATCAAATTCAAGACGGCAAAGGCTCCATTCAACAGGAGAGTCTTTCCTATTCTTCACAAAGTTTGAACCTGAACTATTCGGAACGATCCGTCAGCGAGACGTTTGAGAAGTTTGCGGGACTTCGCGAGTCGGAAAAGGCGCAGTGGCAAAAAGAAAAGGGGCTTAAAACCTCTACTTTAGGATTCGGTTTCAACTTTGCGAACGGGAAAAATTCTACTGGCGCGCTTGGTTTCTCTTCTCAAAACTATACCGATAAATCCGGCAGCTTCAAACGAGAACTGATCGGCTTGACATCCGGCAAATTCGGGTTCTCGATATTGAATCGAAAATCGGATTTGGGGTTCAAACGTCTGACCGACCTCTCCGATGGAGACAAAACCAACCTCGCACTCGATCTCTACAGACAGTTCGATCCCAACGCAAAAGCGGAGCAGGTGACTGCGAACGACAAGTTGCAGGTTGTGAAAGAGGCTGGTTTTTCGCGTGAAGCTGCAAGACTCGACGCTGGTTTCGGAAAGACGGGGCAACTCGCCTATTCGCAGATGAGCGTGTCTGAAACGAAGAAGTCCGGAGAAATAGAGACAACTGACGGGATTCAGAGGGAAAGTTTGAATCTGCAGGCCCAAAAATTCACTCTCGGATACGTCTCAAGAAAAATTGGCTACAATTTTAGCCGGATAGCGGACCTTTCGGATATTGAGAAGAACAGTTTCGCTCTCGACATCAAACGTCAGTTCGACCCCAATGCGAAAATAGATCAGGTGACGCAAAAAGATCGCGACCTCCTTGCGAAAGAGACCGGGCTTGAAAGACGAAATCTGATTGCAGGATTGAATTTTGGAAAGAAAGGGAACGAGAGCGCTTTCACTATCAGCTCGTTTCAACTCTCTGAACAAGTACTGAAGAAAGATGAAGCAGCTTCAAAACAGGGAATCGAGGGGACTCGTTTCAACTATGTCTCCAAAACCTTGCAGGCTACCTACGCATCCCAATCCATTTCAAATCGATTCACGCGACTCGCTGATTTGACTGACCTTGAACGAGCGCAGTTCGGGAAGGCGAACGGCCTGCAAAGCGAACAGTTGCACCTCACCTGGCAGACGAATAAGACGACTAAAATTCAGTTTAGCAGGTCGAACTTTTCCGGCACGGGAGACGCCATTCAAGACGCAATTCTGGATGCATCGAAAAATAAGCAAGACGCTTCCAAAGCCGGCTCCATTGCGGGCAGCGGTTTGAGTCGCCTCGCTTTTTCACTTGAAACAACCGGATTGAGCTTCTCAGCAAAGCAGGGAGAGACGGATCGCGATTTCAAACGTTCCGGCGACCTGGCTCTAGCCGACCCTGAAAAACAGTTGATCGAATCGGAAAGAGGGATGAAGAGAAGCGACTACGCTCTGCATCTTGACAAAATCAAGGGTTTGACATTCGAAGGAACACTCTACTCTGCGAATGACGCGGAACAACAAAAATCGCACAACGTAGAGCACATGAATCTTCAGTTCGCACCTTCGAAAAAGACTCAACTTTCATATAAATCCGATGGAGATATTTCAGAGGACAAAGGCGTTAAAGCCGGCAACGCGCACTCGAATCTCTCTCTTGCACAGGAGTTGCAAAAGGGCTTTTTCTTTCACCTCTTGCATGACGAGACGGCGGATTACGACAAAGGCGCTCAAGCGCAAGGCTCAACGACCGACTTCATGAGTTTTGAAACGCCGAAAACCGCCAAAAACAATTTGAGCGTTGACTCGAAGCGAGTTACATTTATCGACGGCAAATATGAGAACACGACCAACTTGAACGTGAATGCGATGCCTTCTTCTAAACTCTCCGTCTCTTTTTCGCGGCAAGAAATCGCTCGGGGCGAAGCTCCGAAAAAGGAATCGCCTGAACTCAAGAAAGAAGAGGATGTCCAAACGCCGGGAAGTTTGGCGGTGACGACTACTACGCTTGACAACAGCCGAGTTCAAGAAAACACGGATTCCGTCGATTTTCAGTGGCAAGCCACCAAACAGTTTGCTGTAGTTTTCGGACTCTCCCAAAAGGATACGACCAACAAAACGGACGGCGACACCGTGAGCGTGGGACTGCAAGGCGAACCTATCAAGCACTTCACCGTGGTTTGCAAGTTCAACGAAGTCCACAATGACGGCAAAAATACAAAAGACGTGGCGGATTTCTCCATTAGCAACTCTAAACCGATTCAGTTCGGAGCTATTCAAGATTTGACGATTACAGCGAGATACGCTTCGCTAAACGACCAACGCAAACTGCAAAACGAAACGATGACCGGACGCGCTGCTTGGAAGATTCATAAAAACGAGTTTTTACTGGATTACGGCGGCTTCACGAAACCGAACGGCGAATCCACTACCTACCGACTTTATCAGTTCACGACCGACCCGAATCCGAAAAAACATTTTCACGGCGGTTTTCTGTACAAAGTCAAATCGCTTGCGGACGGACAAGAACGAACGATCAAACGCTTTACAGCCGACTGGAAACTGAACAAACATTTTGACTTCGTCTATGCTTTCGGAACGATGCCGGAAGATGAACAGGGCAATCTTCGTCCGCTCACGACAGAGAACGTCGGGCTGAAGCATAACTTGCGTCCGGGACTGACAGCGGAGTATTTCTACCGATTGAGCGATGACCAGGTAACGAAAAAACTGACTCGTTCCCTCGGATTCGGTCTTGAAGGCGCTCTGGACAAGATCACAAAGCTCAGTATCGCCTACAGTTCCGATGCGATCGGTAGCGAGTCTCTCTACGATCGTTCCAACCACTATCGACTACTCTTCGACAGACAGGTGAACGCAGATCATTTCTTGACTGTTTCAACGGAATTCCGAAGTCATGACGGAAAAGATTTGAAAGACGAAATCCGCGCGAATGTCGATTATCGCCTATCGTTCTGATTTTCGTTCCAATAGCCAAAGTGATGAAGAGCGCTATAGGCACAGGAGTTAAGTTAAGGCTCTCAACCCTAAAACGCTTTCAAAGCTTATTGAGGTTGGGACGAGGCTCACAACCCGCCCATCCTGAAATTCAAGACACAAGATTCTGTCCGGAGTCCTTGTTGGCTGAACTTACAAAACCCGCTTTCGCGGGTTTTGCATTTCAAATCCTCTTATCTTTCAACTTATCTTTCAACGCCATAAGAATATATGGGCGCATGGAAGTTTGTGAACCCAAAATAACTGCCGCATTGCGA
Organism: Chthonomonadaceae bacterium; assembly: GCA_043757795.1. Taxonomy (GTDB): domain Bacteria; phylum Armatimonadota; class Chthonomonadetes; order Chthonomonadales; family Chthonomonadaceae; genus JAYVOT01. The sequence goes on from JAYVOT010000584.1 coordinate 5,695, forward strand.
ATAGCAGCTCTTATGTGAACAGGGCTTGCGCATCTTAATTTTTTGACCTTTGCA
>JAYVOT010000585.1:0-5747 GCA_043757795.1 Chthonomonadaceae bacterium
TGAAAGCGGACGTCCACAAAGACGGATCCGAATGGTCTTTTTCCGACACGGAAAAAGTTCTGGAACACTACGTCGAAGTAGTAAGCCAGAAATAGCCTCTGCAGAGGAATAACGATGATTTTCTCGAATTTTGACCCGGAACTCAGATGGCAGTTTTATCAGAAGGGCTATCAATCAATGATCCGGAGCGGATTCTACTTTCGTCAATTGGTACGTCCTGCGTTTTCACACGTCTATTTTCAGAGGGCGATGCCACTACTTGAGGTCTACGCCGAGTCGAACAGAAATGAAACGGAACTGCCTCCCGGTTTCGTGGATCAAATGAATGCTTGTCCGGTTACTATGCGGGATCTACTGCATTTGGATTATGCCATTTCAGTGGGGTTCGCTGAAATTGGGCAAGCGGAAAATTCCGGGCGCGACGCCAAAGTGCAAACGTGGCCTGGTCCTGCCGGCGTCGGAGTGTTCATTCCGGTGGATGCGCAGGTGCAGGCGCAAGAGATTCCCTATGACCTCGGTCTGGATTTCGACTACGAAGAAGATGACGATCTTTTTGAGGACGATCCGGACGACAAGAAACCTTTTGACCTTTGACAATCAACAATTTGGAGCTTATAGGATAGCGATTTCGGCGACCGAAGCTCAGTTGATAGAGAGTAAGTAGGACCGAAACTGTTTGCAGTACGGCGATTGACAGCGAAACCTTGACGGAAGCCGTCACGTAATCTGTTTGAGAGGAATTTGAGAATAGGATGTCCATCACAATGAGCAACACGATTGTGGCGCAGTTGCAGCAAAAACACACGATCACTGCGTTGGTTGAAAACAGTCCGGGAGTTCTGGCGAGAGTCGCCGGACTCTTCGCCCGCCGAGGATACAACATCGAATCCCTCTCCGTATCAACAACGGACAAAGTGGAAATTTCAAGGATGACTATCGTCGTGGGCGGCGATCATCGGGTTCTTGAACAGATAACGAAGCAACTCAACAAACTCATTGAAGTCATAAAAGTCGTTGACTATACTGAGACGGAAGCGGTTGAACGCGAGTTGTGCCTCATCAAGGTCAATGCGGAAGCGAAAGATCGCGCCGAGATCATGCAGATCGTCGAAATTTTCCGCGGCCGAATCATCGACATGAGCGAGAAAACGTTCATCATCGAGGTGACCGGAAGTCCGGATAAGATGGACAAAATCACGCATCTGCTGGACAACTACGGCATTCGTGAACTCGTGCGCACTGGAATCATCGCTATGGCTCGCGGAGCGAAAACTGCGAGCAGGGCTGGCGGAAGAAGCGAAGAGTAGCTATTTCCGTCAGGAGATTCCCCGAATGAACGATTTGCATGAGATAGTCGATATCAACGCAGTCAACCGGATTTTCGGTTGGGTTGCGATCTTGCTTCCTATTTTGGCGGTTCTGATCGGCTATTTAATAGGAGTCAACGGCAAATCACGGGTCGTGAATGCTCTTCGTTGGCTATTGTGGGGACTTCTGGGTCCTTTCAATTGGCTTATGTGGCGACTCTACAATGCTCTCACTGATAGGAATGGGCTTGACAGCGTGAGCAATGTCGTCGTTAATTTTGTCATTTTCGTGGTTGTCGGTTGCCTGTTGGGAATTGTTTTCGCTTTAGTTGAAAGAAAATTAAAGACTGAAGCCGCAATTTCGCAAGCCTCTGTCAACATCAACTCATGAGGCGAATTTTCGCCTCGCAAGCTCTTCGCTAAGAAGACTGCAAGACCGGGAGGATCTCGATGCTTTTCTCAACCTATACGCCGCCGCCGCCGCCTCAAAAGAACAATACTCTGATGATAGTTCTTGGCGTTTGCGGAGGATGCGCATTGCTGGTAGTCGTGGGAGTCGTGGTCTTTGTAGCCATGGCGGGAACGAAGTTGAAAAAGGGCTTTGAAATGATTGGAGGCATGACAAAGGGCGTCATGCAAATTCAAAAAACAATGCCGGCTTTCTGCGAAGATTTGAAAGCTCACAGCTACTCATCGGCCGAAAACCTGGTTGATCCGGACTACAAAGATAAGCTTAACAAAGCGAAGATTCAACAAATCGTAGAGCAAGCTGAATCAAAACTTGGCAAACTGAAAAGCTATACAGTCGATGCAAGCAAGCAACCCACCACCAATTCCGAAGCGGGAACTGACACCAAAGGCGATAAAATGCCGATGATTGAGTACGTCTACTCGGTTCCGTTGACATTTGAAAAAGGAACCGCAACTGCAAAACTACATTTCAAGTCAAAGGACATGTCGAAATTGTCCGGATTAGTGACCGGACTTGAGATCAGCTCCGACGACTCCGACTCCCCCGCTCCTTCAAGAGGCAAAGGAAAACCCAAATCCGATGAATAAGGAAAACCCCGCCAATTGGAGAGTCTGGCAGAATCCTGAGACTGTTTCAGCATTCGCCGAGATCCGAAGAGGCGGGATTCCCGGATGGCGCGAACAGTTGGAGACTCTGTGCCAACTGTTGCCGGAATCGAGGATTGGCAGTCCTCCCCGAGTTCTTGACATTGGATGCGGGGACGGTATTTTGCTGGAAACGGTTCTGCGCCACTGGAATAATGCAGTCGGCGTAGGCTTAGATGGTTCGGAGGCGATGCTTGATCTTGCTCGCCTCCGACTTGCAACCTTGAACCCTCGCGTAGAAAGTTTATTTCTCGCTGATTTCAATGATTCTTCCTGGCGGAGCCGCCTCGAATGCCAAAAATTCGACGCAGTCATCTCCGGCTTTGCAATCCATCACAGCGAGGATGTACGAAAAAAACAGTTGTATCAAGAGATTTTCGGACTGCTGAATCCCGGCGGCGTCTTCGTCAATATCGAACATGTCGCAAGTGCGTCGCCGCTCGGGGAGAGGCTTTTTGATCGCCTATTTGCAGCTCATATAGTGCGAATGAAACTCTCAAACGGCGAAGTTGTTGATTTCGACACTGTTTTGCGCGAACATGAGAATCGTCTCGACAAATCCGCGAATAGACTTGCCCCGGTAGAAACGCAACTGCAGTGGATTCGCGACATCGGATTCGTCGATGTCGATTGCTACTGGAAACAGTATGAATTGGCGGTTCTTGCCGGTTATAAACCTTCAGGGAGCTAGTTCCCCATAAAAAGACGTTCTCAAACGCTCCTCCCCGCACCTCGTCGCCATCTCCATTGCACTCGTATTGAGATAGCGCTCGCAGAGAGTATCGTGAGACCAACGAAAAATCATCCCAAACCAAACAGAAACCTAATCAGGAGAACACGTTCGAAATGGCAGCAAAAGTATATTACGACGGCGATGCGGACCTCGCAACACTGCGCGGGAAAACGGTCGCGATCATCGGCTACGGAAGTCAGGGACATGCCCACGCGCTCAACCTCAAAGAGTCCGGAGTAACGGTGGTAGTCGGACTGCGAAAAGGTAAATCCTGGGATGCAGCCGAGCAGGACGGCCACACGGTTTTGACCGTTGCAGAAGCTGCGAAGCAGGGCGACATCATCATGATTCTCGTCAATGACGAGTATCAGGCGGCGGTCTACAAAGAGAGCATCGAAGAGAACCTCAGCCCGGGAAACGCCATCGCGTTCGGACACGGCTTCAACATTCACTTCGGGCAGATTGTCCCTCCTGCCGACATCGACGTGTTCATGTGCGCCCCGAAAGGTCCAGGACACCTCGTTCGGAGAGTCTATTCCGAAGGCAAAGGCGTCCCCTGCCTCATCGCCATCTATCAGAATCATACCGGAGAAGCGAAAAATATCGCACTCGCCTACTCTAAAGGAGTCGGCGGAACGCGAGCGGGAGTGCTTGAAACGACCTTTCAAGAAGAGACTGAGACAGACCTCTTCGGCGAGCAAGCGGTTCTCTGCGGCGGCACGACCGCTCTTGTGAAAGCCGGTTTCGAGACCCTCGTGAACGCGGGCTATCAGCCGGAAATCGCTTATTTCGAGTGCCTGCACGAACTGAAATTGATCGTCGACCTGATGTACGAGGCGGGAATCGCCGGAATGCGATACTCCATTTCCGACACGGCGCAGTACGGCGACATGACGAGCGGTCCCAAAATTATCGACGATCATGTCAAGCGAAAAATGCAGGAGATCCTGGAGCGAATTCAGAGCGGCGAGTTCGCGCGCGACTGGATTCTTGAGAACAGAGCCGGTCGCCCGGTTTTCCGCGCCCTGGATCAGAAAGATAGAAACCATCAGATCGAGAAGGTCGGTCGCGAACTTCGAGGCATGATGAGCTGGGTGAAACCGGCGGTCAAGACGGAAGTCGCCAAAGAAGAGATAGTAGAAGGAAACCAGAGAGTCGGGAAAGTGGAGTGGCGCGGATAGACTACGTAAACTCCTTGCTTAATTGCGAGTTTCGCTTGAAACTGGTGTCGAAGTACGCCGTTGGGCCGTGTAATTTATTGCACGGCTCTTCAGAGTCCGCGAAAGCGGGCTTTGTTTTTCAATACGACATTTATTTGTCATTCATTTTTAGATATTTACAATCGGAGCGTATAGATGCCTAGACGAATTCATATTTTCGATACCACTCTGAGAGACGGAGAGCAGTCTCCGGGCGCTTCTCTCAACGTCGAGCAGAAACTTGAGATCGCGCGGCAACTTGAGAAACTCGGCGTAGATGTCATCGAAGCGGGCTTTCCAATTTCGTCGCCGGGAGATTTTCAGTCCGTGCAAGCGATCTGCGGCATCGTAAAACGTGCTGTCGTCTGCGGGCTGACTCGCGCCGTTCAGAAAGACATCGACTGCGCGGGCGAAGCTCTGAAAAGCGCCGTGCGGCCTCGAATTCACACAGGTTTAGGAGTGTCCGACAGCCACCTGATTCACAAGCTCAAACTCACTCGCGAGCAGGCGATGGAACGCGGGGTGAGCGCCGTGAAACTGGCGAAAACATACGTTGAGGATGTGGAATATTTTCTGGAGGACTCCGGAAGAGCGGATCGAGACTATCTCTGTCAAGTGATCGAAGCCGTCATCAAAGCGGGAGCCACCGTCATCAATGTCCCTGATACGACCGGCTACACGACTCCCGAAGAATACGGTTCCCTTATAAAATACATTATCGAGCGCGTCCCGAATATCGACAAAGCTATCGTCTCAGTTCACTGCCACAATGATCTTGGGATGGCGACTGCCAACTCCCTTGCCGGAGTGCTGAACGGGGCTGGACAGATCGAATGCACCTTGAATGGAATCGGGGAACGCGCAGGAAACACAAGCCTGGAAGAGGTGGTCATGGCGATGAAGACTCGCAAGGACGTTTTCGACTGCGAGACTGGAATCGTCTCGCAGGAGCTGTACAAAACTAGCCGAATGGTCTCCATATCCACGGGAATTATCGTTCAGCCCAACAAGGCGATCGTTGGGGCGAACGCCTTTGCGCACTCTTCCGGCATTCATCAGGATGGCGTCTTGAAAGAACGCAGCACTTACGAAATCATAGACCCCGCGGATGTGGGAATCCATGAAAGCAGCATCATTCTCTCTGCTCGTTCCGGGCGCGCCGCCCTCAAACACCGCCTGAGCGAACTCGGCTTCGAGTTCGACGAAATTCAGATCGATAAGGTCTACATCCGATTTCTGGAAGTCGCCGACAAGAAGAAAGAAGTCTACGACGAAGACCTGGAGTTAATCGTTGCGACGGAGACAAGTCATATCCATCAGACCTACGAGCTGCTCCATGTGCAGGTCTCCTGCGGGGAGATGACGATTCCTACTGCGACGGTGTGCATCAAA
>JAYVOT010000586.1:0-5741 GCA_043757795.1 Chthonomonadaceae bacterium
GAAGGAGGGAGTTTTGTTTGATACGGGGCTGTGAGTTGGATACGCTATCCGCCTGGAACAAGATTGAAACTGCCTTGATCCAAAACTCCCTTCCTGCTGTCCTCCCTGAGGTAGGTACCTTTGATGCTCGCCGGCGTCGTTCGCGTCGCAGGGGTATAACGACCGGCAACTCGAACGCAGGGCGCGATGCTGCCAGGATCAGGACTCATGCCGATTAGATCGAAGTTGTAGCTGCCGTCGTCATTCGGTCGATTCGAGCGGGTTTCAACGAATTGCAAGACCTGATCCCCGAAAGTAATCTTTCCAGTGAAATCATCAGGCGGATTGTGATCGCTTAGACTTTTGGAGTCTCCGGGAGGATTGTGTTCCAGAATCATCCTGCCGACAAAGCCGTTTCCGCTTAAGAAAGTTCCGATGCTAGGACTTGCTGGGAAGAAGGGATCCGGCGGATAGTAGGGGTCCGGCGGAACCAGACGCACTAGCCCGATAGACCCTGCGTCGTCGCGGTTTCCCGGAACGGCGCGCTTCGTGAACTTCCCGACATTGAAGTAAGTTCCGTCTCCCGACGCCGGAGTCATACCTGTCGAGGTGAAACCTGAATACTGTCCTATGCCCGCGATGTAAACGGAACCGTCTACGTTTTCAGTGATCTCCACGAGGATTGGCGCGCTGTCCGAGAGAACTATTCCGATGCCTTTTTCGCCTCGTTGCGTAAAGACATTCAGCTTCATACGATTCAGTCCAGTCGCTCCCCGAAGATATCCGCCCCATTTAGAGCCGACATAGTAGGCGTTCAATGAAGCCATGGCGCTCAAACTGCTGCCGACAAGGGCAAGCCCGACTAACCCTAAACTGAGGACAAAGCCTCTTCTTCCAACCAATCCGCTTTGTTGCATCGATATTTCCTTTGTGTTAAACTTCCAACCTTCTCCCTCAATTCAATAAGAGAGATTTCGAAGCGCATTTTGCAGATTGATTGTTTTGGACTTTCACTGCAGTGAGTTGCGCTTATGGGAAGAGTATATAGGCGAAGCATGTGCATGAACGTGTTCAAAGTTGGGGTAAAAACGTGGTCGAACGAAATGAGTTGGAGTTATTTGACGAAACGAACGCTCTGGACAGTCGTCAATTGCAATGGCTTTATAATCAGTGACGTTGCGAAGTTCGCAGTCGGGATTTGAAAAATCCGTCTGAGAGGTGTTTGGATTGCAATTAATCGGGCGGAAATCGCCCGGCGCTCAATCCGGGCAACGTGAGATAATCACAATAAGCTCTAGTTGGAGGCAACTACATGCGACTCTCTTTACTTTCAATCACAGCCGGTCTGGCGATCGTTGCGGCGGCCGGCTTCGCTCAGAAACCCGCGAACGAAGGACAGTATAGCGTTCAAAAGACTGCCAAAGTCGGCGGGGATGGCGGATTCGACTATGTGTATGCGGATGCGGACGGTCGGAAACTGTACGTCGCTCGCTCGGGACCTACGCCAAGAGTGGCGGCTTTCAACCTCGACACGCTCGCTCCCGCAGGTGAAATCCCGATGACGAACGCTCGCGGAGCGGCGACAGACTCAAAATTTCATCACGGCTTCGCTTCGAGCAGCCCGGTTGCGATGTGGGACACTAAAACGCTCGCGCGCATCAAGACGATTCCTGTCGAGGGCAGACCGGACGGCATTCTGGACGACCCCTACAATCATCGAGTCTATATCTTCAGCCACAGCGCCCCCAACGCAACGGTAATCAACGCGGAAGACGGCACAGTTCTGGGTACGATTGATTTAGGCGGAGCCCCCGAACAGGCTGTCACGGATGGCAAGGGACATATCTATGTCGATATTGAGGACAAAGACACGGTGGCGGTGGTGGATGCGAAAACTATGAAGGTGACTGCGCAGTATGGCTTGAACGGCAAAGGCGGCAGAAACGCAGGATTAGCGTTGGACGCCAAAAATCATGTGTTGTTCGTCGCTTGCCGAAACCCTCAAACGATGGTGATGCTCGACTCTTCCGACGGCAAATACCTCGCTGATTTGCCGATCGGCAGAGGTTGCGACGGCGCCGTATTCAACCCCAAAACGATGGAATGCTTCAGTTCACAGGGAGACGGAACCCTGACAATAATCAAAGAGAGCAAAACAAGGGAGTTCACTGTGGGGCAAACCGTCAAGACATTGCCCGGCGCTAAAACACTGACTCTTGACAGCAAAACCGGCAAAGTTCTACTCATAGCCGCTGAGTTCGTTGCTCCCGTATCGCCTCCGCCGCCCGGCGGACGAGGGGGCAGAGGCGCGATGGTTCCAGGTTCGTTTTCGATTCTTTCCGTAGGGAAGTAGTCGAAGCGGAATCCAATGACGGGGAGCAATTCGCACAAGACTCCCTATCCTCCCACTCCTTGCGAGCGTTAGCGAAAGTCAAAAGGGGAGAGGGTTGGGGAAGTCTCCCCAACCCTCAAATAAAATTTTTCAAATCCGTTAGCGAACTTCTGTCAGTCGTTTCCAGACTAGTTTGAGATTTAGTTTATTGTCTTTGACAAACCGTTGTCCGTGTCGAGCCAGCCGTTCAAAACGAATCGTTTTTTCTGTCCGTCCACTTCGATCTCAACATACTCCAAGTACCACCCCGGACCTATGCCGGAGTTGTCATGACTGATAGTGATGCTAGTAATCTCTCCGACGTTCTGGACGCCGCTAAGCGCTGCCGTATCCAGTTGACCATTTTCAAATGCGTTTCCGTTGATGAGCGGGTTTAGGACAAATTTCTCGCTTGTCCGCAAAGACCCGTTCATGACCAAAGTGACATTCGCATCGGTTCCGGATAGAAATTTCGTACCGGTCTTCACTCGGACGACGTAGTTTTTGAGGACGGGCGCGGCAACGGAAAGACGAGCCGTTGTTAGTCCCGTGAAACCCTGCGCCTCTTTATCCTGCTTCGTTGGAAGCGTGATCGTCTCCCCAAGCGTTGCTGCCGACGATGTGAGGACTTTTTGAAACGCTGTTCGAACTTTGTTGAAATCGACCTCATCCGCCGTGAATCTTCCCGGGAACGCAATTGCGTCGATAGAACTTGAATAGGCGTTGATTTGTTCTCGGATAAGGTCTGTTAAAAATCTCCTTGCGGAATCCGGCGCGCCATCGGATTTCAATTGATGGAAATATTTGCCTTTTCTGCTATCCGACCAGTTGTCATCCTGTTTTCCGCCTGCTGCCTCATAGTTTGCCAGGAAGGCTGTCGATTGACGACCAAGAGCCGTTTTTAGAAACTCTTTTGCGTACTTGACTCCGTCCTCGAGGTTTAGGATCGCCGCTTCGGGGTCGAACGGGGGTCTGTCCGGCTGATGCCCTGCTGGAGCATGTCCGAAAGGAGTGTTGTACGTGGTATAGGCGTCATAGGAGTGCGGCAACCCGTCATAATGATGGCGATGCGCCCACGTATCCTGTTGAAAGTGAAAAAATACTCCCAGATAGATCAATTTGTCCTGCTTATCGACTCTGGTTAGAGCTATTTTGAAAAGCTCTTCCTTGCGTTTCAAAACCCCTTTCGGACCCATGTTCCCATTGTGATCGAGTGCGTGCCAGAGCCACTCTTCAGGAACGTTCGGAATCACTCCGCCTAATCCCCCATTTGCAACCGTTCCGGATGAGTCGTCCATTCCTTGATCTACAGCCGCAACCGTCAAAGCTTCTTTGTGGTTGAACCCGGTAGATCGGCATAGGATATAAGTCATCAGAAAATGCGTGTCCTCTTCATAGGCGAAAGAGGGCTTTTGAAGCATCAGCAGAGCGGCAACAGTCAGTCCTATAAGAGCGAATTTTTTAATTTTCATATTGAACCTCCTAATTCTCAAACTAAGCTGATCCGACACGGAAGATTCAGCGCAATTAATTCCGATGTTTGACTATAGTAAAGAATTGAATTGCAGTAAAGCTATCAGGAAGCCTGTTTTTTTTAGCGGCAATATCAAACGAAGAAAACAAGAAGACAAACGTTGCGTTCTTCTGCTATCCTACAATGAAATAATTGCCAAAATTCGGTTGGGAAGGAGATGCAAGCAGTGGAGCTGACTCGAGAGATCATGTTGGGAAATATATCAAAGGGCGACAAGACTTTCAATGGCAAGTACATCGTCGGGGTGAAGACGACTGGGATTTACTGTCTGCCCTCCTGTCCGGCTAGAACGCCAAAGCCGGAGAATATTGAGTTTTACGCCACGACTGCGGAAGCGCAAGCCGCCGGATTGCGAGCGTGCAAGCGATGCAAGCCGGACGACTTCTATCGAGATTTTGACCCTGATTTGGAAAAAATGAAGTTGGCGACCGCGAAAATCAGGCTTGATCCAGGCGGATTCGCTGATATTTCAGCTGTGTCAGATCAGTATGAGATTGGTTTGACAAAGCTCAATTCTCTCTTCAGACTTCATTATCACCTCACCCCCGCCGCTTTTTTAAGTCGATGCAGAATCTCAAAAGCGTGTGATTTGCTCTCCCGAAAAGAGTCTCCTGAAGCGACGATTCTGGAAGTATCCCACTTTGTCGGTTACGAGAGTCTTTCGGCTTTCAATGAGAATTTTCGCAGACAGACCGGTGTGACACCGACGGAATTTAAACGACTTGGGCATTCAGACAGTTTCACCCTGAAGCTACCCTCAGACTATCGAAAAGAGTTCTTTTTTCAGTTGCAAGAGCGGGATCGCGAGGGTTTGATGGAGCGAGTCGCAGGAGATTGCATCACGAAAGCGCTTGCGATTAATCTGAAAGGCGTACTTCTTCGCATCGAATTCACTGCGGGGCAAGCGGAGTGTCGAGTAGAGGGGGAAGCGACGCGAGAGGACTACTTCAAGCTTCACGCCATCGTGGTTAGAATGTTGGGAATAGCGCAAGACCCTGCGCCGTTCGAGCGTAGATGCGAAGAACAGGGACTTGAGGGTCTTATTCAACCGCGACGCGGAATGCGAATCCCGCAGTCTGCAGAGCCGTTTGAAGGGCTTGTCTGGGCGATTGTCGGGCAACAAGTGGCGGTAGCTTTCGCCACTCAACTCAGACGCTATCTTGCCGAGCTATGCGGCACGAAAATAGGGGATTTTATCGCCCATCCTACGGCAGAGCAGATCGCAAGCCTGGATTATGAGCAACTCATGCCCTTGAAATTTTCTCGACGAAAAGCTGAGTATCTCATCGACACGGCTCGAATGATCGTATCGGGAGCTTTGCCTTTCGACGAATATGCGAACTATCCAGCCTCTCAAGTTGAAAAAGAGCTGATGGCGGTGCGAGGTTTAGGCGTTTGGTCAGTCAACTATCTGATGCTCAGAGCCTTCGGGTTTGCGGACTGCACGCCGTTGGGAGACACAGGATTACGCTCCGCGTTGCATAAATTTCGGAGTCTTGATGCTCAACCGACTCAGGACAAAGTTGCGGAACTGATGGAGCCGTTCGCCCCCCATCGTAGCCTGGCGACATATCATCTCTGGTATAGCCTTAAGGATTAGCGGCGAATATCGGATCAGGAAAGAAAGGTGAAATTATGAGTGCAAGCGATCATGAAAATTCAAGGGATCGATTCGCATCCGAGTTCGAAACGGAATTGGGAATGATGTTCGTCGTCGTGAACGCTGCCGGGGCGTTGGTCCGTTTGACTTTCGGCAGAGAGGGAACTAAGGACCGTCTCGATGCGGATGCCGCTAAATCGAAGAATTCGCTTTATTGGAGCGAGGAGAGATGCGCCGAAACGATCCGACAGGTCAGG
>JAYVOT010000587.1:0-1577 GCA_043757795.1 Chthonomonadaceae bacterium
AAGATTTTGCGACGGAGTTTCACGACGAGAGTTCCTGAAAATTGGCGGGTTGGCTCTCGGCGGCTTGTCATTGACCGAGCTTCTTGAAGTGGAGGCGAAGGCGGGGATTCGCTCATCGCATAAAGCCGTCATAATGGTGTTTTTGCCCGGCGGTCCGCCCCATCAAGATATGTTCGACCTCAAACCGGACGCTCCAGCCGAGATTCGCGGTGAGTTCAAACCCATCAAAACGAAGGTTCCGGGCATTGAAATCTGCGAACACATGCCGCGTATCGCTAGCATGATGGACAAATTCGCGATCATTCGCTCCCTTGTGGGCGCGAGGGACGAACATGCTTCCAGCATCTGCCAGAGCGGATACAGCATGGCGGAGGTTTCGCAAAATCACGCGCCTGCGCTCGGAGCCGTTCTTTCAAAACTACAAGGACCAGTCGATAAAACAGTGCCGGCATTTGTGGGTCTTGCTCCCAAGATGGGGCATATGGAGTGGGCGGATCCCGGCGATCCTGGCTTTCTCGGGTTGGAACACGGACCGCTCAAGCCGGACGGCGAACTGATGAAAGACATGGTCTTAAGCGGCATCTCGCTTGATCGATTGGCGGACAGGCGCAGGATGCTCGCAAGCGTCGACAGGTTCCGAAAAGGAGTCGATTCGCTAAAGGGAATGGACGCCCTGAACCAACGCGCGTTTGACTTGCTTACCTCGAAACGCCTCGCAGACGCCCTGGACATAACGAAAGAAGACCCGAAATCTCTCGCTCGTTACGGCAAGGGAACAGTCGGCAATGTCGACGACGGCGGTCCCTGTTGGAATCATCAATTTTTGATGGCGCGTCGCCTCGTCGAAGCCGGAGCGCGGTGCGTCACGCTCGCTTTCGGACGTTGGGACTATCACGACAAAAACTTCGCTCAACTCAAACAGTATCTCCCCATGTTGGATATGGCGCTGAGTTCGCTCGTGCAGGACATTCATGATCGAGGGATGCAAAACGATGTTTCAGTAGTGGTTTGGGGTGAGTTCGGGCGCTCTCCAAGAATCAACAAAGACGGGGGGCGAGACCATTGGCCGAGAGTCTCTTCCGCGCTGCTTGCGGGCGGCGGGATGCGAACGGGGCAGGTCATCGGTTCTACGAATCGCTTCGGCGAGGAAGCGGACGAGCGACCTATCCATTATCAAGACGTATTTTCGACGCTTTATCATAACCTCGGAATCAACATCAAGGAAACGGGCATTATGGACGCGTTGCAACGCCCGCATTATCTCTATGAAGGTCATGACGTGATCCCGGAATTAGTGTAATGGTATGTCTAGAATCTATTTGAAGAGACCATGGAGTTCGCCGAAGAAGGAAAACGCGGTCTGGCATTGGGACGGCGTAGCGACCCTTGACTACTTCCCCTTTTTACGAGCGTGGTCGCGCTCATTCGGATTTGCTGGCCGTCAAGCCGGTTGTTCAGGAAGGGATCGAACTTCCCGTGGGTAAGAGTTCAGACTTGATGAGACTTTTTTTTAATGATACTTGTTTGATGTCAGAACTCAATCTCATTTGTCGCTGACCGCTGGCTTAAATAGTCTA
>JAYVOT010000588.1:0-1576 GCA_043757795.1 Chthonomonadaceae bacterium
GAAGCTCTGGACTACGTTCAAGTGAGAATGCAACCTAAAATGGACGAATATCGGCAGAGAGTCAAACTGAGAGAGGAGACTTTCGGCAGATGAAAGCAAGTCGTCGCGAAGCCATTACAGGCTATATTTTCGCCGCCCCCTGGCTCATAGGGTTCTGCGTTTTTCTGCTCTACCCGCTCCTCGCATCGCTCTATTACAGCTTCTGCGACTACTCCGTGCTTCGTCCCCCGATCTTCATCGGGTCGTCGAACTACGTCGGTCTTTTCAAAGACGAAGTTTTTCGCATCACGCTCTGGAACACCGGGTTCTACGCCGTGCTTTCCCTGCTCTTCGGACTCTGCTTCACGCTCTCCCTTGCTTTGTTGTTGAACGCAAAGGTGAAGGGCATGACGATCTACCGGACACTCTTTTACGTTCCTTCGCTAGTTCCGGCAGTCAGCCTTGCTGTGCTCTGGCTCTGGGTCTTCAATGGAGAACATGGAATTCTAAATCAGGTCTTGAAAGTTCCCCTGTCGTGGGTTCACTTGACTCCTCCAAACTGGCTTGGAGATCCTCTCTGGTCAAAGCCCGCGTTGATTTTGATGTCAGTCTGGGGGGCGGGAAACACGGTCGTCATCTACCTTGCCGGTCTTCAGGACGTGCCTCAGCCGCTTTACGAAGCGGCGGAGCTTGACGGCGCGACATGGTGGCAAAAAACTCGCAACGTCACGATTCCGATGCTCTCGCCGGTAATTTTCTTCAACTTCATCATGGGGATCATCGGCTCAATTCAGGTCTTCACAGTTCCCTATGTCATGTTCCCGCAGGGTTCGCCCTCTCGCTCCACTTACTTCCTGACGATGTATCTGTTCGACAACGCTTTCATCTACCACAAGATGGGATACGCCTGCGCAATGGGCTGGATCATGTTCGTCATCATCCTGGCGCTTACCTGGCTTGCGAGAACCGTCTCCGAACGACATGTCTATTACGAAGGCGGATAAGGCGATTTGGACGAAGTTCCGGCGAGGACGAAATACGAAGACGTTGATTGAAACTTGTGTTTTGAGAATATCCGTGCAAAAAATCACGCGGCTAAACGGCGTACCGCGACAGTGCAATAAATTACACGGCTCATTTGCGTTCCGCCTATTTTCCTTCGGACACAATTCAAGCCTTGTCTGCACAAACTCAACTCTCAGCTCGCGAAGCGGGTTTCTTGAAGACCCTCTCCTAGTGAGCGGTAGCGAACGTCAAGGTGAGGGGTTGGGGAGAGGTTTCCCAAACTTGAGGAGAGCGTGATGACGAAAAGGGTTGATTCCCTTCGAAACCCGACACTAGTCTCTTGAAGTTAGGGAGAGGTTTTTCAATACGCTATCCTATCAATATTCGCTTTACTATTTTTGGAATCCGGCAATCCTATGGCGCTCATTACAAACGAAAACTCAAAACAGAAAAAACAGGTCGCTGTCGCCCTAACGCATGTCGCCCTAATCGTCTTCTCGCTAATCTTCGTCTTTCCGTTGTTGTGGATGATCTCCACTTCGCTCAAAGAAATCAAAGACACGATGAGCGATCAAATTGTCTGGATTCCTAA
>JAYVOT010000589.1:0-5733 GCA_043757795.1 Chthonomonadaceae bacterium
ACTAAGGAGTCGCCCAACAATTATCGAATTGTTTTCATCGCACATTTGATCTCAAAAATGCTGAAAACTCAGCGCACTTATTGTTGGGCGTTGCCTAAGAGCGCGTTTTTCCCTTCATCAAATTGGAGAGTGAAATGAGAGTCTCCGAGTTTCGCTTCAAATTCCTTTTCCCGCTAATCTTGATCGCTTTCGTGCAATCAGGGGCGCGACTTCACGCTCAATCAGTCGCGGCTCTCATTCAATCTTTACGAGACAAAGCAGTGGCAGTGCGTGCGGACGCAGTCGAAAGCCTTGCGAAAGAGGCGCAAACCGCCGGGGGAAAACAACGAGTCCGACCGGCTTTCAACGCGCTACTGAACTCTCTGGGCGACCCGGTCGAATCAGTCAGAAAACAGGCTTTGAGAGCTCTCTCTTCCATATCGGATCGGGGAGACCTTCCCTCGCTTTGGACGACGCTCAAAGACTCAAACTCGAATAGAAGAGCCTCAGCGGCGACAATTCTAGGAATTCTTGGTGATAAAAGATCAGCAGAGCCGCTTCTGAAAACGATTCGGGATCATGAGCCGGAAGTGCGAGCGGCTGCAATGGAGGCGCTTGGAAGCATTGGAGACCCGCGAGTTGCAGAAATGGCGCTTCCATTGCTAGCCGACCAAAATCCGCGAGTACGCTTGAAAACCGTGATGGCTCTTGGAAATCTGAGAGAACTGAAAAGCGCGCCAAATCTCATTCCGCTGCTCAAGGACGGCGACCCCGCCGTCCGGAGAAGCGCAGCCGTCTCTCTGGCAAGAATAGGCAACAGAACAGTCGTCCCGGCTCTTCTTGAGATTATGGAAGCGAATCTTCCGCAAGACAGTTTTGGAATAAAGTTCTACGCCGCTTACGCTCTCGGAGCTCTTGGCGAGAAAAAAGCGGTTCCAACACTCATTAAAGGACTCAAAGATCAAGATGAAAGCGTGCGCGTCGCCGCTGCGAACGCTCTGGGTTTGATGAATCAAACGAGTGCAGTCCCCTACTTAATGGAGTCGCTTTTTGAAAAGAAGAGTGTTCTGCTCAGATGGACTGCCGCACAAGCTCTGGGGAATTTGCGGGACCGCAGGGCGGTTCCAAAACTTATCAAAGGGCTGAAAGACGAGAACGAAGATGTGCGAGAACAGTCCGCAAAAGCGCTCGGCAAAATCGGCGATAAAAGCGCAGTAGACTCCCTGATCGAAGTTTTCAAGGACACAGACGAAGCGATCCCCAAAGCTGCAGTTCTGGCTCTTGGTCGAATTGGAGATAAAAGAGCGTTGCCCGCTGTCAGAAAACTTTTGAGCCACAAAGACGCGACTGTCCGCGCAGCCGCTGAAGATGTAGTCAAGATGCTGGAGAGAAATAGATGAACCCTGTAAAAGCGCTAACAATCCCTGTTTTTGGAGTTCTGTGCGCTCTTGCGCCCTACCATGCGACATTGCAAGCGCAGACCGCGCCATCTCCGCATCCTTCGCTATCCAACCCTAAAAAGGCGAAAGCGGCGCAAAACAAGACTCCGGCTAAATTGGAGCAAGCCTCTCAAGAGGATCTCGCTGAGGCTGTTCTCGGAGATAGCTTAGAGGGAATATTCGAGCGCGTCGATGAGCACTTTCATCATGGAGAGTACAATCACTGCATAAATTTGAATCGGATTATCGTTCAAGGCGACCCGAAGAACCTCGACAGTTATTCCAACGGAGCCTACCTACTCTGGAGTTCTGAACGAAACGAGGAGGCTATCTCCTTTCTGAAGCAGGGAGTGGAGGCTAACCCTGACTCCTACTTCATGCACGATGAACTTGGAAGACACCTCCTAACTCAGAGCAAGAGGCCAAAAGAAGCGTTGCCTTACTTGCTCAAAGCGACGAAGTTTGAATGTCCTTTCTACACTTGGAACTCGCTTGCAAACTGTTACGAAAAGTTGGGTCAGTGGGATAAGGCTGTAGAAACCTGGACGGTCGCATCTAAATATTTGAAGAACGATGCTGCAAAACACCG
Organism: Chthonomonadaceae bacterium; assembly: GCA_043757795.1. Classification (GTDB taxonomy): domain Bacteria; phylum Armatimonadota; class Chthonomonadetes; order Chthonomonadales; family Chthonomonadaceae; genus JAYVOT01. The sequence goes on from JAYVOT010000589.1 coordinate 2,008, forward strand.
ACTTGAAGCAGCGAAAAAACATCTGGCAGGTACGAAATAGCCGCTTTATATGCGGGCTTAGCGCCCTTGCCCTGAAATCATGTTTATTTTAAAGGAGACTGAATGCGAATTATATTTACGATCCTATATGATTTGCTCTACCTACTCATGGCGTTGATAATAGTACAGGTGCTATTGGACAATTTTTCGCGAGTGAAGGAGTCTTCACCTGCGATCAAAGCGCTCAATTTCATTCGCCGTATTACGAATCCGATTTTGGCTCCCTTCAGACTCATCTTGCCTGCAAAGCTGACCCAAGGATGGGATATGTCCCCGCTTTTAGCGATGCTGGTTATCTATTTCTTCCGCAATTTATTAAATCAGATGCGCTGAATTTTTCCGCACTATGAACAAACCTTCTGAAACTGAGAGGGATGAAAGCTCATCGTCCCCTACCGAACCTAGTCGACCCATCGAAAACAGACTTCATTTAACGCCTGAAAAGACATTGCGGAAGCCATTCCGAATGTCAGCCTGGGTCGCTATTGCAAGTCTGCTGATAGTCTTGAGTTTCGTAATCATTCGCAACGCTCAGAACGGAAAAGAGCCGGGAAGTCAAGAAGAAACAAAGCTTGCAGAAGGACTCATTTCCGCTATGAGTCAAACGAAGCTAGCCTACCTTTCCACCGAGACGCACTCCTTTGTTGCGGCTAAGGTTATCAAACCTGAGATCAAACCCGCTAGAATAAAAAAATACATTCTAAGAAATCCTCTTAATCTCTCTGATGCTTCACTTCAAGAATGGAAAAAACTTGCGGCTTCTTCCCAAACTTCTCCGGGAATCTGGCGAAGATACGCTATTTCCCTTTTCCTTTTCAATCGTCCCGGCGGAATGAAGGCGTTTCAACATATTACGGATGCGCCAAAGCCCGAAGATTCAAAAAGAAAATTAACTCCTCTGCAACAAAAGAGAAAAACGGCAAGCCGAGCATCATCGCATCCGTTTCCTGCTATCGAGGAATTGGAGATTTGGAAAACTATCTATGGAAGCGACAAGATCGACCCTACTCGCTTCCCTGAGTTGCAATACAAGATTTCAAAACTAAATCTCGGGTGGTTTGAGAACATTGTTCTATCGAACCTGAATCGCAAAGCCGGACGAATAACGGAGGCGAGATGGGCTGCAAAAGAGGCGCGCGCCTCATGTGAACGTCTTTCAATGTTGAACGGCTTCCAAATTTGGATAGCTATTTTCGGTTTTTTTCTTGTTGCAGCCTACCTATTGTTCAGCATTGTCATGAAGTTGGTTAATAAACCTGAAGTTTTATCCGTAAACTCCCCTACTCACTCTATCGTCTCGTCCTTTGAGGAAATCCCTGGCGGAATTGAATTCAAACAGCTTGCAAAGAACGCAACTCAAACCCTGAAAATTCCGGACTCTTCAGTGAATATTATAAGTAATCCGATATTTTCGTATCGTACTCTGTCGATCGGCTTCTTGACTTACTATGTCTCTTTTTTGCTGGTTGCGCTTCCGGTTCGGTTGTTTTCCCCCCTCTTCATGCATCTATCCGATGCTTCCCTGCACAGACTTACCCTCATTCTGGGGCTAATTCTCTACATTCCCGTAGTCGCTCTCACGCTCTTGAGCTTGCAATTCATGGCGGAGCGCGAGTTGAAACGCAAAGTGCCAATGAGGGAGATATGGAAGGGATTGGGTTTCCGATTCGATCAAGTCGGCAGGGATTTCGGGAGAGCTGCGGCAGGCTACATTATGTTGTACCCCTTGATCGTTATCGCAGGCTTGCTCTCAATGTGGATTTTTGAAACGTTGCTGAAGAGGTATCATTTTTTCACTCCCATCAACCCTGCAGAGATAGAAAGCATGCTCTCAACTAACTTTTTGGATCAGCTATTGTTGGCGATGCAAGCGGTTGTTGCGGCTCCTATCGTGGAAGAGATGATGTTTAGAGGAGTTCTTTTCAATGGCTTGCGCACACGTTGGGGATTTGTCATCGGCGCAGTCGTCTCATCCGCCATATTCGCGCTCTCCCACAACACGCTTCCGAATGGATTCTTGACGCTATGGACGATAGCCATGGGACTCTGTTGCGCCTCCATCCAACGTGATCGGAACTCAGCGCTACCGAATATTTTCATGCACGCCATTCACAACGGTCTCATCACTCTGATGATGCTCTTCGTTTTCTCAAAGTAGAATGAATAAAAATATGGAGGATAAACAACCAGTGGCTAATGTGAAAGTGATAGTGACTCTCAAACCGTCTTTGCTTGACGCGCAGGGACGAGTTGTGAAAGACGGACTGATCTCAATGGGATACGAGAACGTTCAAAAAGTGAGAATTGGAAAATATCTCGAACTTGAGCTTGATGCGGATCAAAACTCGAATATTGACTCGCAAGTTAAAGAGATGTGCGACAGACTTCTTGCCAATACAGTCATCGAGAATTACTCTTTCGAGGTGACGGAATGAGCGCGGAGATGCTTGACAAACCTCATTTTGATTTCAACATAGCGGTTAAAGGTCCGAAATTCGCCGTCATTCAATTTCCCGGCTCGAATTGCGATCAGGACGCTTATCATGTCGTCAAGGACGTACTTGGGAAAGAAGCGGAGTATATCTGGCATGACGACCACGATTTGAAGGGCGCGGATGTTGTAATTCTGCCCGGCGGCTTCTCCTACGGGGATTACTTGAGAACCGGCGCCGTGGCTCGTTTTGCGACGATTATGAAGGCTGTTCAAGATCATGCCGAACGCGGAGGGTTGGTTGCAGGCATCTGCAACGGCTTTCAAGTTCTTTGCGAAGCAGGTCTTTTGCCCGGGGCTTTGGTGCGAAATGTCGATTGCAAGTTCATTTGCAAGTACGTGAGCTTGAGAGTGGAGAATGCGGACACAGCTTTTACGTCGGAATATGAACTCGGTCAGGTTTTGCGGATTCCGGTCGCACACGGCGAAGGTCGTTATTTCTGCGATGATGAGACGCTTTGCTCGCTTGAGTCCAACGGACAGATCCTCTTCCGATACTCCAACTCCGCCGGAGAACTCACGGACGAGGGAAATGTTAATGGTTCGCTATCGCATATCGCTGGAATTTCAAACTCAAAGTTCAATGTGATGGGAATGATGCCCCACCCCGAACGCGCATGTGAAAAAATTCTGGGGTCGGCGGATGGTCGCGGGGTGTTCGCTTCCATTCTTAAATCATTTGCGAAATCCGGTTAGAGTACGTATATGACAAAAAAATGGGACCTTGCAAGAGGTCCCAATAGAGGGTCAATGCTCACGTTCTCGTCGAAAACGCATAAATTTTATTACTTACACCTCATCTGACGAAATGAAATCCACATGGTTTCATTTTTTCGTAGTTGTTCTGCAAGTATTTTTGCAGAATAAATATTAGCGTCCGACTTAGACGAGTCTTTGAACCGTCTCGAGAGCAAAATTCGAACTTTTGCTTGAATTATTGCGCTGAATTCCGTATAATTCCTTCATGAAGACAAAAACATGGAAAATAGCGGGAATCAATTTCGATCATATGCACATGGGAGATCTGTTGCGACTCGTAAAAGATCACCCGAATGCGGAGATAGTCGGGGTTGCAGATGAGAATGCGGCTCGGATTGAAACTATCTCTCAGAAACTTGGAATTTCTGCGGATCGCATCTACTCGGACTTCAGGCAATGCCTTGAGGAGACGAAGCCTGATATAGCCATACTCTGCC
>JAYVOT010000590.1:0-1573 GCA_043757795.1 Chthonomonadaceae bacterium
TCTACTTGCCGATCGCCTGGAACGGAACCGGAGCGTGGGCGTTGCCCGCTCGTTCCATACGATCGCAAACGGAGCCAAACGCCCGCGACAACGCTTCAAACTCCTATAGACTGGATGAAGAGTTCGATGTCAAATTCACGAGAGACACTTCTCCATTCATAGGCGTCGGCTATGGAAGTCCGTTTTTGCAACCCAAACCTTTGCCTGCGGTCACTACGGATTTCGTCTACTACATGCCGCACAACAGCGTACTGTGGGTGTGGATGCGCCTGGGGCATATCGGGTTTCTCCTCTACTTCCTGATGGTCGCCATTATTCTCATCAAAGGCGTACATCATCTTAAAACCACGACTGACCCGACTTTGCTCCTACTCGGAACTTTGACCGTCGTGTATCTTTTGATGGTCATCACTTTCGGAAAATACGATCTGGCGCTAGTGAATTGCCGAACGATGATTTTGCTCTCCATCATGGTCGGAGTTTTGTCTCTTCTTCCAACGTTGCAGGCGAACGAGGACGCTAAGAACGCTCCAAAAACTCTTGATCCTTTAGAAGAAGAGATCGAATCCGCGAATGCGCCGAGTCCTAATTTCGATCTTCAGATGTAGACCCTTTTTCCTTCCGGAAACTCTTGAAAGCTGTGAGTCTATATGCCGAGTTTGAGCGTCATCATACCGACCTATAATCGCCGAGACAGCTTGTTGCGAACCCTTAAAGCGCTCTCAAACCAGACTCTCCCGCAGAGCGATTTTGAGGCGGTGATCGTTTCCGACGGCTCGACCGATGGTACGAAAGAGGCGATTAAAACCTTAAAGACGGATTTTAAGCTCAATTTCACGGAGCAAGAAAATCAAGGTCCTTCGGTGGCTCGAAATCTTGGCGCAAGGCTCGCTAATTCCCCGCTTCTAGTGTATGTCGATGACGATATAGAACCTTGCGATGAGTTTCTGAAGGAGCATTTGAAAGAACAACAGGGGCATCAGGGGCTGGTCGTTATCGGGCCTCAAACCGGACCAATGGCTGAACCGATGTCGAACTGGGTCGCCTGGGAACATCTGATGCTTCAAAAGCAGTACGACAACTTCAAATCAGGCGTGTGGGAGGCAGGGCCGAACAACCTATATAGCGGAAATTTCTCAGTGCTGAGAGAGCATCTCCTCGGTGTCGGCGGCTTCAATGAAGTTTTTACAAGACAAGAAGATGTGGAGTTAGGCTTTCGATTAGCGGAACGGGGATTGAGTTTCCGTTTCAATTCTAAGGCGGATGGAATACATCGTCCGACTCGAACTTTCGCCTCGTGGTATAAAACGCCGTACGAGTATGGACGAAGAGATCTGCAAATGGAGCGGGACGGCGGTGAAAAAGAAGCGATGGAGCTAGCTCGGCGCCATTATCGAGAACGTAACTTAGTGACACGGTCTCTTGCGGAATTTTGCATTGGGAGACCTGTTCCGGAGAAGTTCATCATGGAGAGCTTCTCTTTTGCGGCCCAAAAAGCGCCTCGTTCACTGTCATTAAAAGTTTGCAGCATCCTTTTCAACCTTCGTTACCTTCAGGGAATGTCTGTAGAACT
>JAYVOT010000591.1:0-1572 GCA_043757795.1 Chthonomonadaceae bacterium
AGGGGCGTTGCTTGGTGAGCCTACTCCGCACCTTGGGTATGGTGTGCGAAGCACACACGGCGGAACGCCACCCAGACCGTGACTTTAGTCATGGGACTCTAGTCTCTATCGTTTGCGTAACATGAGTTAGCAAAATCGCTATAGTACGAATCGGAAGAGCGTGTCTTCGTTGTAGAATCACGCTATACTCCAAAAATTGTATCGGAGCGTCCGCTTTGTACGATGAGACGATCTCGATGTGCAGAATTTCCGGCTTCTCTCCACGCAATAAAAACGCTTTGTCGGCGGATGCAACCACGGTAGAGAGGTCCGTATCAATGATTTCGAAGTCCGTTGAAGTGACACCTAAAAAACGAAGCCAATCTTCCGGATAGTCCTGAATCAGTTTTTTAGAGGCGACATCGAACGGTTTACCGCTTGTTTTAGGTCGTTTTTGAGCCACATGAATCCTACGAACTATAAATTAATCACGTTTTGCGCATTCTGAAATTCCATAACTTCATTCATGGAACTTTGACCCGAGACCATGTTTCTACTGACGCACAGTCGCCAAAAGCATTCGTCGTCCACGGGAAGCTTGCCTTTTATTGACGGGCGCTTTCAGCGCAGGGTCTCCGAAAAAGAAATTAATGATGGAACTGACCTCTCTTTCGATAAAGGATAGCCCATTCCATCTACCCATTTCTCAACATTCTCGCTGCGATATCTCTTCGATAGTGCATTCCGTCGAAATGGATGCGGCTCATGCCTGAGTAAGCTCGCGCAAGAGCGGATAAGAGGTCTGCACCCTGACCTGCAACGCACAGAACTCTTCCTCCTGCAGTTCTATACTTTCCATTGTCAAAAACAGTTCCCGCATGAAAAACTGTGTAGTCTTCAGATTCAGCGGCTTCTTCCAAACCTGTGATTTCATCGCCTTTGCGAAATTCGCCCGGATAGCCTCCCGCAGCAGCGACGACGCATGCGGCGCCGCCGGATTTCCATGCTATCGTTTGCGTTTCAAGATTGCACTCGATCGCGGCTAGAAGAAGAGGGACGAGGTCGCTTTCCATCATTGGCAAAATGACTTCAGTTTCAGGGTCGCCGAGGCGGCAATTGAACTCAATGCATTTAGGACCCTCCTCCGTCACGATGATTCCCGCGTAAAGAATGCCGCGATAAGGGATTCCTAGCTCACGGATAGCGTTTATCGCCGGTTTGATGATCCGCTCGACTGCCTTTTCAGTCGTATCCGCAGGAATAACCGATACAGGCGTATAGGCGCCCATTCCGCCGGTATTAGGACCGAGGTCGCTGTCAAAAGCTCGTTTGTGATCTTGAGAAGGGAGCAGAGGAATGACAGTGTTGCCGTCCGTAATCGCCATGATCGACGCCTCTTCGCCAACGAGGCACTCTTCAATTACGATGCAGTCTCCGGAACTTCCGAAAACTCTTTCGTTCATCATCAAGTGCACAGCTTCTTCAGCCTCATTGCGAGAGTTGGCGACTGTGACGCCTTTTCCCGCAGCGATGCCGTCCGCCTTTATGACGATTTTATCCGTTCTCGAATCCCGATGCGCGTAATAGTCGCGA
>JAYVOT010000592.1:0-1572 GCA_043757795.1 Chthonomonadaceae bacterium
AATCGTTTCGATTAATCTGCGTTTCTGGGATACGGAGAATTCAAGTTATCGATCCGATTGGGACTATGAGCAAAAAAATCAGGCGACCGCTTCCTCTTCAAATTCGGGTTCAGGGGGAGCGTCAGGCGGAAAAACGATCGGGTTGGGCGAAGGCGGAGCCGGAGCCGGTTCCGGAGACCCCGGAACGAGCGGCTCAGGTGATGCAGCTCTTCCGGGCAGCGTGGAAGTGCAACTCGAACTGAAGTTGAAAGACGGCACAACCGTCTCCTACTCAACAAACGTCGCCATCCTTGCTGTGTCGCCCCAATCGAACGATGCTCCGCCGCTCAGCGAAGAGAGAATCAACGCCGCGAAGTCTGCTGCTCCCTCCTCTTCAGGCTCTTCAACGGGAGGTCAGTAGCGATGTCGAGACGAATCTGGAAATTGAGAAGAAGAGGTCAGGCGCTTGTTCCGGTTATCTTCATCATGCTGATTCTGACAACTCTCGTAGTTGGGTTTGCAGTCAGCGCAAGTCGCGAGGTTCACGCGGGGAAAAGTTTTTCCACTCAGGCGCAAAGGTTCTATGCTGCACGCGGAGCTGCCTACTTTGCAGCGAGCGCACTGGCGAAAACGAGTTCAAACGGTGCAACTTACGGCGTTGTGAACGGCTCCGAGTTCGATGCGAACGGCTGGATGCAAATCGGAGACTCCTGGGTGAAGTTCGATGTTACCGACACTGCGGGAATGATCAATTTGAACTCGGCGGATGCCGCAACTCTGCAGAAACTTCCTGTATTCAAAGACAATTCGGAACTCGTCGCAGCGATTATGGATTGGAAAACCAAGGGGGATCAAGCCTCTCAAAACGGGGCGAAATCGGAATACTATCAGGCTCTTAACCCATCATACGACTGCAAATCCGCTCCCTTCGACAGCGTTGAAGAGCTGTTGCTCGTGAAGGGAATGTCCCCGTCGATTCTTTTCGGGAACGCGGCAGGCGCTTCAATCGCCTCGAACTCCGAGGGCGCCGATACGGGAGGAAAAAATCCAAGCGCAGGGATATCAAGCGCCTCTTCCGCAAAGACTCGCCAAGCGGGCGGAACTTCAGGAACCCCCGGCGGAGGAACGCAGGGCGGCGGGGCTACAGGCGGGGGCGGAGCCAACGGAGGCGGAAACTCCGGAAGCGGCGCCAACGGAACTGGAAACGCGAACGGCGGACAAAACTCATCATCGACCTCGCCTGTCGGCGATGCGGACTGGACCGACATCTACTCCGATAGCAAGTTGCCGCTTTCCGAACTTTTCACAACGACGGTTCGCGAGAGAAATCTGGCGGCGGACGGCTCGCCCCGTATCAACATCAACTCAGCAACTGCCGAACAGTTGCAAAAGGGACTTGGCATTCCGGCGCAGTTGGCTAACATGCTAGTCGAGTTTAGAACAAGCGACCCCAACGCCGGCGGAGCGAACGGAAACAGCGGCGGAAACGGCGGAAACGGCGGAAACAGACCGGGAGGCGGGGGAAATCGCCCCGGCGGAGGCGGCGGAAACAGACCGGGAGGCGGGGGAAATCGTCCCGGCGGGGGAGGCGGC
>JAYVOT010000593.1:0-5715 GCA_043757795.1 Chthonomonadaceae bacterium
CGGTACGCATTCACTAGTCCGGGAGCTCCCAATACCGAGTCGTTTCTAAAAATCAACGGGTCGAGAAAATCGTCGTCCACCCTGCGATAGATCACATCCACCCTTTGAGGACCTTTCGTCGTTTTCATGAAAACCGTGCTGTCGTCGACAAATAGGTCTCTGCCTTCCACAAGTTCTATCCCAAGCTGTTGGGCTAGAAACGAGTGTTCAAAGTAAGCGCTGTTGTAGACTCCAGGCGTCAGTAAAACGACGTTGGGATTCTCTTCCCGTCCTTCAGGAGCAAGCTCCCTCAAGTTTTGTAGGAGTTGCGAGGTGTAGTGGTCCACGGATTGAACGGAGAGGTCACGAAATAGTTGCGGGAGAACATGCGTTAAAATGCTTCGATTTTCCAAAACGTAGGAGACGCCGGAAGGCGTTCTAAGATTGTCTTCCAGAACCTTGTACTCGCCGTCTGAATCGCGGATAAGGTCTGTTCCGCAGATGTGAACGTAGATTCCGCCGGGAGGGTTCGCCCCTATGAACTCCCGTCTGTAATTGGAGGCGTTGACGATCAACTCATTCGGAACTACTCCGTCTTTAAGTATGAGTTGTTCGTGGTAGATGTCGTAAAGAAACAGGTTTAAGGCGGTGAGACGTTGCGTCAAACCTCTTTCAATATGTCTCCACTCGTTGGCAGGAATTATTCTGGGGATCAAATCAAAGGGAAACGGCTTCTCGTCGCCGTGTTCCTCGCCATAGACGACGAAAGTAATGCCTTGATTGATAAGAGTGAGGTCGGCGAGCTTGGTTCGTTTCCGATACTCTTCGACGCTCATTCCGCAAAGGCGTTCAAATAGCTTTCGATAATGAGGTCTTGGCTCCCCATCGCAATCAAACATCTCGTCGTAAAAATCGTCGTTCCGGTAGTCGTGGAAGAGGGACATGGCGCGCGAAGCACCTCCTGCGGATTAGTCGGATCCGTCATGGATGCCGCCAAAGAGTCAGGGCTGTTGGGGGATGGCATCATCGCCATGAGTCTCAAAACTGGACTGATGAAAGATGCGACCAATGTTTGAGGTAGTGAACAACGGCTCTTTCAAGGTTTATGATAGCATATCGGGTTGATTTTGTAAAGAGACTTTGAGCCAATATTTTGCAACTACCCGGCTTCACCGGAAGGGAGTTTGTGCAGACGGCAACGCTTCATTTTACGCATTCGGCTCACGGAGGTTTGAATTATTTTGAAAGAACTGCAACCGCTATGAGCGATCTCTCCGGAATCTCCGCACACTCGCACCTTTACTGCGCCGCCTCGAGAAGCAAGAGTTTGGTTGCGATTAAACGCCAATCTCAGTGGCGTTCGCGAAGCGATCATGATTGGCTTGGGCGCAAGGGAAGAATGAATCGCTGCAATTGAAGCGAGATAATCAGTAGTTTCTCCTTCAATCGGAGGTAGCGTCGAGAGGTCGAATCTGCGCGCGCCCGGCTCCTGACCAGCATTAAAAAGAGGGATGTTCGACACTATTACACCCTGTTTACGACTTGCGGCATGAACCCACTGCCCGTGTCCAATGTAGATGCCGACGTGAGAGATTCCGCGTTTGTAAGTATTCGCTCGAAAGATCAAGTCACCGGGTTGCAAATCGAAGAAACTGACCGAGACGCCTTTTCTAAACTGCAGTTCCGCCGTCCTCGGCAACTTTACTCCCCATTTCGCGTAGACGTACTGCACCATTCCGGAGCAGTCGAAACCTGTCGTCGGGGAAGTTCCGCCGAACCGATAGGCGGTCCCCAAAAACGGCATTGCCGTCTCAACTAAATACAGTCCGCGAGTGGGAGCGACCGGCAGGTCGCGAAGTTTTTGAAGCGGTCCTGAGATTTTCTCAGCGTTGGGATCTGCTGCTTCGATATCTTTCGGAATGATGAAATCGTATTCTGAACCAGATTGCGTTTGTGAAACAGAGGGAATTTCAGTTGTATCGCTAGAGGATGGTCGGTTCTGAGCTTTTACGAATGCAGGGAATGTGCAAATGAGCAGGAGAGAAAGCCGCACACTCGCACAGGAAGGGCTTAAAAAGGTTGAAAATCTCAAATAAAACTCCGAGGTTGGATTCGTATCATCCTTCCCTGGAGATTGACTACATTCATTATGGCGCTTTGGGATCAATTCTTGCATTATTTTGATTATCTTCTGATATAATTTCATTTTCCGATAGTTTGTTGTCGCCCACTCTCTCTATAGCAAAAGCGATGGACGACCAATCAGAGAAAACTTCTAAATATCTCCTTATCAACCGATAAATTAGAGGGAAAGTTGCAATTTGTGTCGAATTCAAAATAAGATGATTGGAATCAGTCTCAATACTTGAAAGGAGCTACCCCCGCGATGGCATATTCTGCCCCAAACTTGACAAAAAAAGAGGCTCTCATCGAAGAGCTTGCACGTGACGTTCAGAACGCTCCCGAGCGATATCCCGCCGCACCCTCCAACGCAGGACTTGCGAAGTTGAAAGCTCTGGGAACCCAAACTTGGTTAGATACGGGAAATCTGGAAGAGGCGGCTAAGCTCTGGAGATCGGAGATGACCGCACTTACCACAAACAATACCCTTGCGAATCAGGTGGTGCAAACCGGAATCATGGATGACGTGATTCAAAATGCCGCCAGAAGAATTAAGGACGTCGAACCAGGCATATCCGCAGCAGACCTCGTCCTGGATGTTGCTTTCGTGGTGAATTGCCACATAGCCCTCCGACTTGTACGCGCTTTCGACGTGCTTGTCAGCGTCGAGCTTCACCCCGCAATCGGCAACGACATTGAGACGACTTTTCGTTATGCGCAACGCTACTTCGCCGTGAACCCGGATCGCTTCATCGTCAAAATCCCTATGACGCCGGAGGGCTTCTGCGGCGTGGCCCGGTCTCGCGCGGAGGGCATTCCGATCAACTACACGCTCGGCTTCTCCGCCCGACAGAACTACCTTGCAGCAGCATTCGCCCACCCCACCTACGTGAATGTCTTTCTCGGACGTTTGAACGCCGTTGTCGCCGACAATAAGTTGGGAGACGGCAAGAACGTCGGAGAGAAGGTCACTCTGGCTTCCCAACAGGGACTGATCGAACTGCGAACCGCCGACCCGGCTCGCCCGACCTATCAGATTGCAGCCTCCATGCGAAGCGGCGAACAGATGGTCTCGTTGGCAGGGCTTGATGTCTACACGGCGCCTCCGAAAGCAGTCGGCGAGTTCTTCGCTAGCGCTTACGATCCCGCGACGATCACGAATCGGATCGGCGAGAACTACCCAGTGACTCTCAACGACGGCGTCGATGCGAAGTCGGTCGAAGTTCTATGGACCATTGACGATAACTTCAAAAAGTTCGCGAAACAGTTGGCGTCCGGTAATAACCTGACGATGACCGGCGACGACCTGCGAGCGGCGGATAAAGATTTCGGCACGAAACTCTTCAGCAACTTCACCAAAGAGGAAGCGGAAGCGATTCGCACTCACGGCAAAATCCCGGATACCTCCAAGTGGGCGGGGCGCGCTTCTCTGGACGACCTAATGACCGAGTCGGCGCTTCAGAGCTTCATCGTGGATCAGGGCGCCCTTGACGCCCGAATCCTCAAAATCGTCTCCCAGGCGTAAGTATGGCGTAGAAACCAAATCGAAACGGCGGAAGCTCCTTGAGCTTCCGCCGTTTTTATTCTATGAATGCCTTCAAACGGATTGATCCGCTACAGATAGTCTCCTCCAGGCTCGAATTTCCGGCGGCACTTCCAACACTGACTCTCTTCTTTGGCGGAGATCGTCTTGCACTTCGGGCACAACCTCAACATAATCGGGAATTTCGCGCATTGAGAACAACGCGTCGAATCGCCGTATGCGAGAGCGCCGCAATGTTCGCAAGCGACCTCCTCCCCGCTCCTCTTCAGTTGTGACGGCGATGTCATCATGTTGGTTTAAGCGAGAACAGGAGTCTTGACGGTTCGGCTGCCGCGAACATAAGTCCAGAGAGAAGTCCCTAAAATCCCTATTGAAAGCGAAGCCCAGATCAACGCCCAGATCGTGGAAGGAAGCAAGTATCTCTGTGCCATAAACACTGCGTCGTTGTCTCCAAAACCCCCTGCCGTCAGATGGAGCAGGATGCGAAGGTCGCCGAGCGCGTTCAAGCCGCATTGTACTGCCAGAAATGCTGCAATGAAGTCAGCGACCTTGCGCGGAGTGAACTTTCCAAGTGCGAACAACCCGACTGAAAGAGCGATTCCCACCGGCAGAGTGAAGAAGTCGGGAGCTTTCCCAGGGTTGTCTATAGGGTTGTGCGCCCAGAGGAGCGTCACTGTCATGAGGAACGCGGAAAGAATATAAAGCGTGACTTTTCCGGCTTCGAATTTCTTCCCGAAGCGCAACAATTGAATGAGCGCAGCCCCGAAGACTGCAGTCCCGACATATCCGCTGGAAATCGTCAACCAATCCCAAAACGGGGACGATCCGGTCCAGGTGACGCCGCTCCCATCCGGATTGACGTGCAATGATCGAACTCCCAGTCCAGTGACAGCGCCCGCCAACGCATGGCCGCTCTCATGCAGGAAAGTAACGAATAGTCGCAACGGATACAAAATATAGTTGCTATAGGGAACGTACCAAAGGGCAAGCGTTGCGGCAGTCGCCATCAAAAGAGGCCAGTGAGAAATTCCCTTGCTACCTTGAGAGTCTAAGGAAAGTTGATTGTCGTCTTGAATCATGAACTATTTATCCTCGGTGAGAATAGCGTGCGACTCAAAATGGAGCGCTATTTTATCATTCTCTCTTAATATACGGCTTACCTCCTCGCTTTGGCGTCAACATCTCGCACGCTCGCATATGAAAATCAATTCGGCACCTAAAATTCAATGAATATTAGACAAGAGTTTCGGAATCTGATAGAATGTCGGGATAATTCCATAACGTCAAGCAGCGATTGCGCATTAACGGTGTCCCTTCCAGTCCTCGATTTGCGATACTAAAATTGATCGCATAAATCGTCGAATGGATTGTCGCTCATACGTGATAAAGGGAAAAGTATACGATTAACGGTCACAGTTTAAAAGGATACATTGATGATTGAACCAGCTTTGAGGGTTGTTGAGCAAGCCTATGACGACAATAGCATCGGTACGTTCCTGAATCATTTTCGCGAAAAGGGATTTTTCGTGTTGCCGTCAGTTTTCATCCCGGAAAGCGTCGATTCCTATCGAGAGCAGTTGAATAACGCGATCAAAGATTCTCCCGGCGGAATGAGCGTTCCGACGGACTCTCCGCTCTGTATCGCCCCGACCAGGGCGCCGCGTTTGAGATGCATGTTGCCAGGCGCGCTCTCCCACGCGCGAATGTTTCCGCGCCCCTCGCTTTTCGAAGTCTCCTGGCTAGTGTCCAATTCGGAGGACAAGCCGAATCCGGGCTTCTGGCATAAGGATCGAGAACACGAGGGAATGCCCGGAATCGAATATCACTATCCAAGAGACGTTCACATTGGGATGTACTTTGAAGACATGACGCTTGAACACGGTCCGACTCAGGTCATTCCGCGCTCTCATCGCGATCAGAGTCGCTCGCCCTCCAGCGGACACGAGGTCGAGTCATTTCTATGTCGCAAGCAGGATGTTGTAATTTGGGATCAGAGGCTGTGGCACAGGGGAACGACTCGTACTGTTCCCGGACTGCGCATATTCGCCCTATTCGGCTTCTACTCCGTGCCC
>JAYVOT010000594.1:0-1569 GCA_043757795.1 Chthonomonadaceae bacterium
TGGGGTCCACCGCCTGCGGGAAGTCGATGATTTTTAGCTGACCTCCCCAATAGAGGATGTTGTAGGGGGAGAGGTCGCCGTGAATGCGACTGACTTTGAGCATCAGTTCCATATTTTTCAAGAACTGTTCGAAGAGGGGTCCGACTTCTGCGGCGTTCAGCGCGACGTTGTAAAGTTGAGGGGCGACTGCGCCAAGTTCGCCAAAATATTCCATCAGAATGCACTTTTCGTTGCAGGCGATAGGTTTTGGAACATCGGCGCCTTCGGCATGAAGCAGAGACAGCGCCTCAAACTCAGCGCCGATCCACATTCCCCAAATCGTCTCCAATCCGAAACCCGTTTTGTTAGTGATCGCTCTGTCCACCCGGGTGTTTCGAGTGAGTCGCATCTGTTGATAGACATCGTCGCGCTTGAAACTTCGTTGCTCGCGAGGTCGAAAGTATTTGACAGCCAGTAGATCGTATCCGGTGGAAGGATGCGCTCGACAACAGAAAACAGACGCTTCCTTCCCGCTTTTAACAACGGTCGCTTCCCCCACGATCAGCTCATCACTGTAAAAACTCGCGAGGGGACCCGTTCGCTCTTCCTCGATGTCATCCGTCAGCGCAGGAGAAATCGCCCCTTTGCGGGGCTTTGCCCGCCGTTGCTCCCGCTCAAACTCAAGCTCTTCCCACTCTTCCAGGTTCAGTGTCGTCGCCCTCCGCTAGTTTCCACAGTAGTCCGATAGTACTCTATCGTTTCGAGGGCGCAGTGCGCTAAATCGGGAACCAGAGTGGATTTCGCGACCGCTGCAGGGTAAAATAGTTGCGTATCGCAATCTGAGCAAAACCATGGGGGCTTTGAAGGTTTGGCGGCAGAACGAGAGCGTAGTGCGAGAAAAAATATCCAATGAGAGCGCTCAAGCGCCAATAGCACAGAAGGATTCAACATGCCCCAAAACGATATTCTTAGAAACAACTTGAGGGAAGCCTTTATCGCTGTGCTGGACGAGACTTTCGTCAATGTGCAAGGGTTCTATCTGGACAAAAACACCTCGCTGCTTGAAACGCTCGAAGGAATCACCGCGGAGGAAGCCTCGATTCCGGTCTCGGAATCCGGCGCGAGCATCGCCGGGCATATCGAACACGTGCGATTTTATCTGAATGTCATCATTGATTCGATGCGAGGGGTGGAGATCGGAAAGATAGATTGGCAGTTGAGTTGGCTCGTGAATTTCGTTACTGAAGCCCAATGGGAGGAACTTCACAAGGATTTACGAAAAGCGTATTTAGAAGTGCGCACCCTCATCGAAGGGTTTGAAAATTGGGAGGGCGAAGGAGACATTTGGGATTCTCTTGCTGTGATTTCACATACTTCCTATCACTTGGGCGCTGTTAGATTAGCGCTTTTTACGGTGCGGGCAGGAGGCTTTCACGTGAAGTTACAAAGTCCCCTCAATGTCTAGTTAAATGACAAAATCGAGAAGCCGACTCTCTTAATAGCGGTCGGCGTGAAGCGTTCGTTTGTGGATTTCGAAAGGTTTGAAGAGGTGCATCGACATGCAAAGCTGTGACATCAAGCGCGAGAACA
>JAYVOT010000595.1:0-1568 GCA_043757795.1 Chthonomonadaceae bacterium
TTCGAGCTTGCCACATTTCGACCTGTCTCTTGATCGTTGACTGCGTAGTGTTTCAAGTCTCCTATCACTCGCTGAGCCTGAAGACTTTTCATCAGGCTGCCCGCCATCTTTCCGGCAAGAATCGGGTCTTCGCCCTGATACTCAAAATTGCGTCCATTCCGAGGTTCGCGAGTGATATTCACTCCCCCGCCGAGAGACACGTTGTACCCCTGATCGCGCAATTCTCTTCCGATTAGCGCGCCGTATTCGCCGGCTAAGCCAAGACTCCAGGTTGCAGCCAGAGCGGTCGCGGAAGGAAGTCCCGTAGAGTAGCGACTACGCGCTGCGCCGCGCGTTACTCCGACTGCCGAATCTGCAAGGTTGAGATCAGGAATTCCAAGCCGAGGAATGCCCGGAACGATTCCTGCTCCGCCGTTGGCTCTAGCCAGAACCTTCGCCGACTCCGAGTCGCCGGGAGTTCCGAAACCGGGAAATCCCGCGCCATGGACAAGGCTGATCTTTTCGTCCAGAGTCATCTGCTCGATAACCATGTCCGCGCGTTTGTCCGGGGACAGTTTTGCATTCATCCAGGATCCCTTTGGAGGCTCAGGACGTCGACCGAAAGGAGGTTGAGCAACTAATCGAGGCGCAAATAATATTGCAGCTATGCTAAATAAGCTCTTGACGATCAGGTCAGCGCGATAAATTTTCATGAGAACAATTCCTTTTGAATTCAAAGATTCTCCTGGTAAAAGAGATCTAGAGTTAATACTTCCACGATGGTATTTATTTTGTAGTCCGGGATGATCGCGATTTCCGGCGACCAAACGATATGATTTTCGTACCACACCGTCTTCATTCCGGCGGCATTTCCACCGACGATGTCCAAGCTAGGGTTGTCCCCGATGAAAACGGCCTCATCCGCGTGAACACCCAATCTCTCAAGAGCCATGCGAAAAATAGTCGGTTCCGGCTTTTTACAGCCAACTTCCTCAGAAATCAGGATGACATCCACCTGCGAGGTTAAGTTCGTATGGGCAAGTTTCGCTTGTTGGCTCTGCACGGAGCCGTTGGTAATAATGCCGAGCGCATAGCCTCTTGCTTTAAGAGTTGAGAGAACTTCCATCGCGCCCGGATAGAGCGTTGCGTACCCCGGGTAGTTCGTGCGAAAGTCGAGGAGCAACTCCTCCATGACGAAAGGCAAGTTAAATTCGGCAATTAGCCTTTCGAAGACCTGTTCTTTAGGGTAGTAGCCATAGTCATCCAGAGCAACGAATCGATCTCGATAGGTTTCGAATTTCACGCCGCCGATTTCCGGCAGATATCGTTTATATTGCGCCTTCAAATAGTTCAAAAGCATCGTGCTTCTGTCCACCAACGTCTCGTCCAAATCGAACAGAACCGCTTTCAGCATCTTTCTAAACTCCTGAAGGCACGTTGGAATGGATTTTATGGCGGATTTGCCTGAGGGCAATGCGATTCACTACTCAACAAGTAAGAGTTCAGACTTGATGAGACTTTTTTTTAATGATACTTGTTTGATGTCAGAACTCAATCTCATTTGTCGCTGACCGCTGGCTTAAATAGTC
>JAYVOT010000596.1:0-1565 GCA_043757795.1 Chthonomonadaceae bacterium
CCGAGTTCGCCAACCCTGTTAAAGAGGCTCCAAAACAACCCGCAAGTTATCAAAACTACAAACCGGAGGCGATTGAAGGCGTGTCCTCCGCTTCTTCCGTTCCGCCGACAACCGTTTCGGACGAGGCTTCTCAGCAGATCGAGCGAGAGAAGAAGAAGGGCGCCGTCAATTTCATTCTCTTCTCTTTCGCCGCGGGACTTCTAGCTTTGCTCACCCCCTGCGTCTTCCCAATGATCCCAATTACGGTCAGTTTTTTCTCTAAAAGCGGCGAGAACGGCAAACCTGACGTCAATGGAGCTGTTGCCTACTGCCTGGGCATTATTGGGACTTTCACCCTGCTAGGACTTATTTTGACAGCGATATTCGGGCCGTTGGGAATTGGTAATCTCGCGAAAAGCCCCTGGGTAAACCTGGCTCTCGGGGCTCTTTTTGTCGTGCTCGCTGTCAATTTGTTCGGCGTCTTTGAAATTGTCGTTCCCTCGTGGCTGTTGGATAAAGCGCAAGAAGGCAAGAAAAAGAACGGCATCATGGGTCCGTTGATGATGGGATTCGCTTTCACTCTGACCTCATTCACCTGCACAGTCGCTTTCGTCGGAACGCTTTTGGCGACTGCCGCGCAGGGCGGCTGGTTCTTCCCCATTATCGGAATGCTCGCCTTCAGCACAGCGTTCGCGTTGCCCTTCTTTTTACTAGCCCTCTTCCCGCAATACCTTAATTCACTCCCGAAATCCGGCTCCTGGATGATCTCCGTGAAAGCCTACATGGGATTTCTAGAACTTGCAGCCGCTTTGAAGTTCCTTTCAAACATTGACGGCGCTTTCAATTGGGGTCTAATAACTCGTCCGATTTTCCTGGCGATCTGGTCTGGGATTTTTGTCGTTGCAGGGCTTTATTTGATAGGTTGGCTGCGTATCGCGGCGGATAACAGCAAGAAATTCGGCTACGCTCGACGTTGCATTGGAGTTCTCACCGTAGTAGTTGGAATCTATTGTCTTGCGGCGATAAATGGCGCTCCGATGGATCGATTTGAAGGATTTCTACCCTCCGAAAGTTACCCGATCAGGGAGAAGAAAACTCTTCCTCCAATTGCCTGGGAACACAACTATGAGGTTGCTCTAGCGAGAGCGAAGGCAGAGAATAAGCCGCTTTTCATCAACTTCACTGGAGTACAGTGTACGAACTGTCGGGACATGGAGAAGAATATCCTTCCACAACCTGCTATAAGAGCTGAGATCGATAAATGCGTTCCTCTTGAACTCTTAACGGATCAAGTCTCGAAAGAGTCTGAAGACAACGCAAAACTGATGCTTGAGAAGACAAAGGTCAGCACTTTGCCGGTCTATGTTGTCGCGAAGGCGGACGGAACGCCTGTGAAAATCTATCAATACGCTAGCAGGGACGCGAACCTCTTCTTGAAATTCATGCAGGACGGAATAAGCGGCAGTATGAAGTAAGCGTGTTTGGACTATCAAAGGGGTTCGGAGGAGTCGTTCTTTACTCTCTCTTTTTGCGAAGCATCCTTCGGTGTGCGGGCGAGTCGGTCAAGATAAGTCGGCGGCAGGTCG
>JAYVOT010000597.1:0-5678 GCA_043757795.1 Chthonomonadaceae bacterium
GGAATATGTGAATGTAGTGCCTCCGAAACTCCGTGAACAAGAAGCAAGAAGAATAGGCGTTCTTCCTTGAGTGTTCGTCACGTGTACATCCGCCCCAGCATCTAGGAGCAGATGTACATTCTCAGTGCGGTGTTCACTTACTGCATTTATTAAAGGTGAAAAATTACCAGACTTATCTCCATAATTTATCAATGCACCCCGCTCTATTAACAATCTTACAATACTGGCATTACGTTTGAGACCACTAGCATGCCATAGTGCGGTGCGCTCTGAACCAGGTTCAACGTAGTTAGGATTAGCTCCTAAATCAATTAGCCTAAGCACCGAGCGAGCATTATGCAAATAAATTTGATGGATCATCTGTAAGTTCAGGTCATTTTTACCTTGCCCAAAGCTCTGGCCATCGTATGAAAAAATAAATATAAGAAAAGTGAATATGTGAAGTAAAGAGTGTCTTAATAGACTATAGTTCATCTTACATTGATCTCCTTTTTGGTGGGTGAAGAGCTACCTTCATTTAAAATTCAATATAAAAATCATCAAAATATTCTTATACCCCCTATGCCTTGAAGAGGACAGCCAGCTTTCTTGGCGATGCATGCACCAGCATTGTTGAATTCTTTTCGATGCTTTTGCTGATCTTTCGGTAATTCTTTACATTTTCCACAAAGATGTAAGAGTTCATGAAATAATGTGCCTCCCATTACAGGAGTGTATCCCTTAGATTGTTCATCTGGTCCACAAAAAAAACCCTGATTGTCTTTAGGACATTCTTTAGGAAACGTATCAAACCACCACGAACAATATTTGATTTGAGCAGTAGGATCATAATCATGAGTACATTCAGCAAAAGCACATGCATACGGTATCATTTTTATGGTCTTACAACTTTTAGGACAAGGTAGTGTATTTGGTACCCTTTTGGCACAGTCGTCTTCATCGGTACATGAAATTCCTGCACCATGCTTACACCATTCTTGAAAACATGCGAGTGTATTTTTTTGAGCCGCTGGACTAGGTGTTATGGAAGCTGGTATGCAAGAAAGTATTTCTTTGGCTTTACCAGGATCGTTTATCATACTACAAAAGGATGCGATACATCCATTCATTTGTTTCTTGAAATC
Organism: Chthonomonadaceae bacterium; assembly: GCA_043757795.1. GTDB lineage: Bacteria > Armatimonadota > Chthonomonadetes > Chthonomonadales > Chthonomonadaceae > JAYVOT01. The sequence continues at coordinate 1,125 of JAYVOT010000597.1, forward strand.
ATCAGGAAAACAGTCTCCATAAAAATCGGGTATCAAACCTGATGGATCAAAAGGTAACAAGGCGAGTTTATAACATACCGATAGATGTTCCTATCTCCACTTTCTAAGCCAATTGGATCTACCGTTGTCCATCTAGCAGAACTTGAATCATAGTGTCGCGCTCTCACGTAGAAGTCGCTGAACTTCTTCTGGGTCTGCTTGTAACCCTGAGTCCCAACCCAACCGAAAGCCGGATCGGCTCCGGTTCCCGTCTTGCTGAGGAGGTCGCCGAAGGGTTTGTAGCGGTAAGTGTTGACGACCTAGCAAGCTGAGTTGACCGTTCCCGTGACGGAGCCGAGCGCGTCCATCATGTAGTCGATTCTGACGCCGTTAGTGGATTCCCCGATAATGCTCCCGTTCACTGTATAATAGTTGGTCACTGCCATGATGCCTGCTTCAATCGATCATCTCTTCTGTGTAGGTCTTGGGTTGTGTCATTAGGTTTCCACGTTTCATTGGATAGTATTATCATACCGCAAGAAAGTTCAACAAAATCAATAGCTTACAGATTCGACGGAGTCCCAACAAGTACTTTGCGACGCTGCCGGTTCGAGGATCAAGCGCATGCAAAAAAGATTTTCTGAACAAGACACTTCTCTTAAAGTATTGAGATGAAGCAAAATTTTATTTCCTGAACAATATCAAAAAAGTCTAATGCGATTCCCCTGTGCCGCAACGCCCTCTCCTTGACTCTCTACGCGCCCGGAAGTATACTACATCGTAACAACATGTGATGATGGAAACAGCGAACGGCGCCGCGCCGCCGCCCCTGTCAGACGGGAGAAATTCAGTTGCTCGAAGATTTACATCGCGATGCGCAGGACTTGCGCCTCCGATTGGTCGAGCTGGGAGGGCATCTTTGACTCGACGAATGTCCAAACTCAGGTCGCGAAACTAGAGGAGAAGTCCGCTCTGCCAACCTTTTGGGAGGAACCCGCCGAAGCGCAAGCGACTCTAAAGAATATAAATGAACTCAGAGAAAAAATAGCGCCCTATCTTGCTCTCGATATACGTCTAACTGATTGCGAGACGATGTTGGAACTGCTTGCAGAGGAAGAGACTCAAGAAGAGGCGTCGCTTTTGGAGCAACAGTCCGAACTCAAACTTATCCTGAAAGAGACGGATCAGTTGGAGTTGGAGACTTTGCTCTCAGGAGAGCACGACCGCTCGGACGCCATTGTCGAGATCAAGGCGGGAGCGGGAGGCACGGATGCTTGCGACTGGGTGACTATGTTGCAAAAAATGTACCTCAAGTGGGCGGAGGCTCACGGCTACAAATGCGACGTTCTCGAAGAGACGGAAGCCGACATCGCCGGGTTGAAGAACACCACTTTCATCATTCACGGCAAAAACGCTTTCGGCTACATGAGGTCCGAGCGGGGAGTTCATCGACTGGTGCGAATGTCTCCCTTCGACGCCGCCAAAAGAAGGCAAACTTCATTCGCTTCAGTGGACATCATGCCGGATCTTGGCGAAGAGATCAGCGTCGAGATCAATCCGGACGATCTGCGCATCGACTACTACCGATCCGGGGGCGCTGGCGGACAACATGTCAATAAAACCGACTCCGCTGTCCGAATCACGCACTTGCCGACGAACACCGTAGTCACCTGTCAGAACGAGCGTTCGCAGCATAAGAACAAAGCGACCGCGATGCAAGTCTTACAATCGAGACTGCTTGCTCTGGAAGAGAGAGAGAACGCGGAACGTCTGGCAGCTCTTCGCGGAGAGGGCAAAGCCAACGAGTGGGGGAATCAAGATCGAAGTTATACCTTTCAGCCCTACACGCTCATCAAAGACCACAGAACCGGCTACGAAACCGGCGACGTGATCGGAGTGATGAACGGCGACATCGACCCCTTCCTGCAAGCCTACTTAAAATGGATGCAGACTAGAGACAGATAAATAGTTTGATCGAATGCGGGTAAGAGGTTATAATAAAATCGCTGACACAGGAAAATTTTCCTTGACTGCGGTTTCACTCAAATCTCTCCCGCGACCGAATTGCAACGAAAGAAGAGGAACTAAATGAGACCCAATGGGCGGCAAAATTTCGCCCTGCTTGGTCTGATAGGCGCGCTTGCTGCTATGCTCGCGGCGCCGACTGCAGGGTTTGCGGATACGCTTAAAGCGGAAGTTGAACTCAGCACAAAGAACGTCGGCTTGAAAGAGACAGTTCTGGGCAATCTTTTTGCGGACGCCATGAAAGCCTCCGCGAAATCGGACATCGCGTTCATCGCCGCAGACTATTTCACAGCCGACATCACCGTCGCAAAAGGAACCGTCAGTACAGCGGATATTTTGAAAGCGCTGGAGTCGCCGGATGATTCTATCGCGATCATCAAATTGACGGGAGATCAGATTCAACGCGGCATGGAGAGAAGCCTTTTTCTTCAACCGAAGTTCAACTCCGGTTTCTTGCAGTTCTCCGGCATGACAGTCACTTACAAGTCAGAAAACGACGCCGACAAGCGCGTGTTGTCGATCAAAATCGGCGACAACGCTCTGGAGTCGGGCAAGACTTACAAAGTGGCGATGCCTGCCCCTCTCGCAAAAGGGGGACTCTCGTACTTCAAAATATGGAAACCGAGCGATAGCGACAAAAACACGGAGAAGTCCATTTCAAGCGCTGTCACAAGCTATTTGAGCGATCATAAAACCCTTGCGAAAGGCGAAGAGCGGCTTGTCAACAAGAGCAAAGAACCTAAATAGAAGGCATGCCTTCCTCACGAGCGCAACTTTCGTTGCGCTCGTCTCAATTTTCGGATTCACCGGATGTCAGGGGTCGGGCGGCGGAGCTGCGGTTCAAACGTCGCCCGTCGTTCCTGTCGCGACGGTACAGCCTCCGCCGGACTCAGCCGAGCATCAACCTTTCGATGGCGCGAAAGCGATGGGTATCCTCAATAAGCAGTGCGATTTCGGCGTCCGTCCCATCGGAACCGAGGCGCATGAAAAACTGAAGGACTACCTCATCGCCGAGATGAAGAAATATGCCGACGAAACAGTACTGCAGGAGTTCAAATATCGCGGAATTCCTATCACCAACGTCATCGGCGTCTTCAATCCGGCTGGCTCCGACAAGCCCTCCGCGAAGCCGATCCTGTTGATGACGCACTGGGACACGCGCCCGATAGCGGACGGACCTTTTTCGAATCAGACAAAATCGGGAGTAGTGTACAAATTCGGCGCAAGGGGTTGGAACAAAACCCACCCGATCATGGGAGCGAACGACGCCGCTTCCGGCGTGGGCGTCCTCCTCGAACTAGCTCGGATGTTCAAAGCGAACAAGCCTCCTGTAGGAGTGGTGATCTTGCTGGATGACGGGGAAGATTACGGCGACTTCGCAGCCAACGACAGAAAAGGCGAAGGAGTGGAGTTGGGCGCGCGATTTTTTGCGCAAAATTTCAAAAAAGACAAGCGCTTCGGATTTCCGACCTACGGCATACTTCTAGACATGGTCGGCGCAAAAAACGCTATCTTCGTCCGGGAACTCAACTCGGAGAAATACGCCAGGAATGTGAATGACAGAGTTTTCGCGCTCGCCGGTAAGCTCCGATACGAAAAATTTTTCAAATCGGACGGATCGCAGGACGTAGGGGACGATCACATTTCGATCAACGAGGCGGGCATCCCTACGATAGACATCATTCATCCGTTGCCCTTCGGCGAACATGAGTCCACAGGTTACACGTTCTGGCATACTTTGCAAGACACGCCCGACAAGTGTAGCGCAGACACGCTCAAAGCGGTTGGGGAGACGGTGGCGGAAGTGATCTATCGTGAGTCGCCCTAGTACAATTTCTGGGTACTAAAAATACTCGGCATACCGAATGGGCGTATTGCGGACGCGAGAAAAGTTCCAATTTAAGTTAGCGAGAAGGCGCTGGACGTACAGAATTAGAAACCTCAAATATTCCTTCCGCACGACGTAAATTTGAAAAACGAGCGCTTTCAGCGCCCGGCTAAGCGCAGGACGCCCATTGTTTCCGGATGCGGAAGCGATTGTCTTACGGTCCGAGGAACTTAAAAGGATTTCCCAGCAATGCAACCCGGCCAACCACGCCCTGAAACGGCTCATTTCCCAAAACGCAGAAAAGCCTTACTCTCAGCAATCCTGGGGATTGGACTTTTATCGTTCGCAGCGATCATCTTCTTGATCTTGCCGCCGGACAAATCTCTTGAGAGAGTGGCTATTCCAGTCTTGTCATTAAAAAATATTGATAAGACAGTCTCAACAATAGGATTAAGAGGAAGTTCAAGGGTTTCATTTGCCATATGGATAACTGATACTGAAGTTCTCGTCGAAAAAAACATAAACAATTCTTTTTGGCAAGTTTGTCGGATGACTGTTCGCCTAAAACCGGACGCTTTTCCCTCGCCGCTATCACCCGCCGTAGTCCTTCCGATTGGAACCAATCCAACCTCGGTCTCTCCGGACGGGCGATGGATGGGAACCTCAACAATTATCATAAAGAACGGTTCCATCAGCAAGAGTTCCTCAAGCATCGTTTCTTT
>JAYVOT010000598.1:0-1561 GCA_043757795.1 Chthonomonadaceae bacterium
AGGTTCCGGATTTTATCTTTCACCCGTTTAACGCTCTGAGGAGCCAAGCGGATGCGACGACCTTGAGACAGAAGGCTGAAACCCAAGAACTTCCGCTCCCAGGGACGATCCACTGTGTTTTGCCAGCTCACCCTCCGTCGAACGCATTGCATCGAGTTTCTGTTCGTCAGGTCGTCGTTGCGGCTCCGGCTTCCTTCAGACCCCTCTTCACAGAGACGCCCTTGCCTTCGCTTAGCGGTGGGGATTCCCTCCCCCGCAGAGGACTTCGCCTCCGAGAACGGGCACATGCCCGGCGTACAAAAAGGATAAACGCATTGAGGAGTTTATCCTTGAAATTCGGACTTGCGCGTAGTTTTCACGAAGACGAAGGCTAACTCTCCCAGGGAATATCTTCGACGCCGACCCGACGATTGGCGACTCGGGCGAGAACAAAGAGCAGGTCGGAGAGGCGATTGAGGTAGATCAAACACTCGGAATGAGCTTCCGAGTCGTCCTCCTCAGCAAGTGAATGAATCAAGGAGACGCAACGCCTTTCGGCTCTACGGCATACGACCCGGCAAACATGCAGGCTGGAAGAAAAGGGAGTTCCGCCCGGCAATATGAAGCGAGTAAGCGGAGGCAATTCCTCTTCAAAGCCGTCGATGAGTTTTTCCAGGCGAAGTATCTGATCCTGCGAAGTTCTCCGGACTGAAGCCTTTCCTCTTTCAGTCTTTTCTGAAATAGGAGTTGCAAGATCCGCGCCCAACTGAAACAGATCGTTCTGGAAATTAAGGAGAGATGAATCGAGATCGCTATCAGTACAGAGGGTTCTAGCGACCCCCAATTGCGCGTTCAGTTCGTCTACAGTCCCATAGGCTTCGACCCGCAAGTCGTCTTTGCTGACTCTCTGCCCGCCAAACAGTCCGGTGTCGCCGGAATCCCCCGTTTTTGTATAGATGCGAAAGGTCATAGTTGCGAATTTTCAGATCAGATTAACGTTGAATTGAATTAGCGAAACGGAGAGTGATAGTCGATCAAGTCGCGAGCGAGCCTGCTGATCTCAGATGAAACGACCTCACTTCTTGAAGAATTCCGTGTTGATCTGTATGAACTGTTGAAACTCTTTCGGCACATCGCTATCGGCATGAATGGCAGTGACGGGGCATTCCGGCTCGCACAGTCCGCAGTCGATGCACTCGTCCGGGTTGATGAAAAGCATGTCGTATGAGGCTCCATCCATATTCACGATTCCTTCATGAATACAGTCGACAGGGCAGACTTGGACACATGATTTATCTTTGACGCCAATGCAGGCCTCAGTGATGACATAAGCCATAGCAAACTATCTCCTTAGCGGGGGTTATATGGAAGCACACGGCAGACGATCAAAGTAGGGCATAGAATCGTCGCTTGCCCGTAGCATAATTTCCTTGATACATTGTACCCCATACTCAGCCTGAAAAGGAGCGTTAGGAGCGAGGCGACAGGGCTAGCGCATCTTAATTTTTCGACCTTTGCATCTCATCAGCCAATAAAATTGACAGACATACCCCAATTTTTGATTGCCTACAGACCGATTTCA
>JAYVOT010000599.1:0-1561 GCA_043757795.1 Chthonomonadaceae bacterium
TGTTTGCCCAATACAGGGTATCATATTCGCATCTCTATCATAACCATTTTGAAGGGCGAAACCTATGCCTGACTCTACTTTTTTGACACGGGTAGTCATTAACAATTATAAAAGCATTCAGCATTGCGATGTCAACCTCGGGCCGCTGACCTTCCTTGTCGGGCGGAACGGTTCCGGGAAGAGCAATTTCTTGGATGCGCTTCAGTTCGTCTCAGACGCCTTGAACAATACCCTGGAGCAGGCGATGAGAGATCGCGGCGGGTTTGCTGAAATCGTCTATCGCTCAAAAAGCGCCTCCCATACTATTTCTATTGAACTCTCGTTCAAATTGTCCAATGGAGGCGAATGCAAATATTCTTTCAGACTTGGCGACACATCAATGGGAGTATATGGCGTCCTAGATGAAAGCTGCCAAGTTTTGGATAATGACCGAAAGCGTACCTATTATGAGATTAAAAATGGAATACTAATTTTGAATAGTTGCGTTCTGTCGCCTCATATGCCGGATCGACTTTACTTGATAGCAGCTTCCTCTGATCCTGCAATACGCCCTGCTTACGACGCACTGTCAAACATGAAGTTCTATAACTTGAACCCGGATGTCATGAGCGGCGGTAAACACAATGACTCCGGAGAAAATTTGACTCGTGACGGCGCCAACATCTCCAGCGTTGTCGCAAAAATGAAGGCGCAATCACCTGAGACGCTGAAGCGAGTTGAGCAGTATCTTTCTGTAATCTTACCCAATCTGTCACACGTTGACGTAGGTAGGCTCAACTCCTTTGAGATGCTCGAATTCTATCTCTATGTCTCGGATTTTGTTGATCCTCAAAGGTTTGAATCATTAAGTATGTCAGACGGAACACTCCGGTCGTTAGGGGTTTTGGCAGCGCTCTTTCAGAAAAGTAAAAAGAACGGACTCCAAATTCCGCTCGTAGGAATCGAAGAGCCGGAAAATGGGCTTCACCCCTTCGCTATTGGAGCTTTATATGATGCATTAACGGATGCGAGCGAAACGAGGCAGGTGATTGTGACAACCCACAATTCCGAACTATTGGACGTTAAAGACATCGACCCTGACTCAATATTGGAAGTCGCTTCGGAGGGCGGAGATACCCGTATCACTCAGATTGACTCTATCAATAGAAGGGTGATATCCGACAAGTTGTTCACCCCAGGCGAACTCTTGAGGATGAACCAGCTTGCCCCTTTTCGTCAAACGCAAAGACCTGAGAAAATGATTGTCCCCGACGTCGCTTCTTCAGGAAGGGTACGTTGAAATATATAAAAATTGCGTTTATTGTCGAAGGAAAAGGTGAAATAGCGGCTCTACCGGTTTTAGTAAGGCGAATTCTACAGACAATCGATGAAACGGTTTTCGTTGGCGACAAAACGAATCCAATCATCGTCGGAAGGAATACTATTGTGAAACCGGGAGAATTGGAACGGTATGTCGGAATCGCAGCGGAGAAAGTGGGTCGAGATGGAGGCATTCTGATATTGATGGATGCTGACGACGACTGTCCTGCTCAGCTAGCAGTCTGTCGGAGAGAACTCAAAA
>JAYVOT010000600.1:0-5674 GCA_043757795.1 Chthonomonadaceae bacterium
GCCCGCCACCCCCAAAACCTTCGTGGACAAAGCAAGGCGTTCCTGCGTTTCAAAGAGTATGGAGTATAATTGGCTATCTATTTGACAAAGGAAAGTATTATGGGACACCCACGCTACAGTACAGATGAGATTGTCGCTCGTGGCAAAGAGATTTACGAAAAGCAACTCCGTCAAAAACTCGAAGCCCAGAATCTAGGCAAATTTCTTGTGATCGATATAGAAACCGGCGAATATGAACTTGATGAGAACGATGTGACGGCATCGCGCAAAGCGTCGCGTAAAAAGCCCGGCGGCGTACGGTTTGGAATGCGGATCGGTTCGCCGACATCGGGAACGATCGGAAACGCTTCGAAGGGATCGAAACTGTGATCGTTGGTCAAGTCAACCAGCGTCTCGAAGCGGTCGTACCTGTAATGATTGAGGATAATACAGGGCAGCCGCAAACCTTCGACGCCGTCATAGACACAGGCTTTTCTGATTATCTGACACTTCCGTTGGCAAAGATCAGGACTCTGCAATTGACGTTTGCGGAGTCGCGTGTTTTCTCGCTTGGCGACAACAAGGAGGTCAATTTCGACCTCTATGAAGCTGTTCTCAACTGGGATGGGGAAGGACGCGACATCATGGTTCTCGATTCGGAAGCCTTTCCATTGATAGGAATGTCGCTCTTGAAAGGTTTTCGGCTCTTAGTCGATGTCATAGACGGCGGCGAAGTCCGTATCGAACGCAGAGCGTAATTTTTGCCAACAGTTGGCATGCTGAGTCATCGTCACTCGTATTGGACAATTGGAGGAGTTCTAACCATGCCGCGCCTATCCCATCTCGCCCTTTTCCTTGCCCTGTTCGCCCTGCCCGCACTTTCCCACGCCCAAACCGCCGCGCCCACCAGAGACACGGTTCTCTTCGACTTCGAGAGCGGCGCATTCGACGGCTGGACTCTTTCGGGCGACTGTTGGGATAAGCAGCCTGCCACTTCTAAAACCTTCGTGGACAAAGCAGGGCGTTCCTTTCTTTTTCGCGTGGTATAATTTGAAGGTGTGTGACAAAAAAGTCGGAAGCAGATGAGGGAATGCCGCTATGCCAGCCATGACAAAGACAAATGAAAAGCCTTTTTTCGCAGATAAAACACTGTTACGCCGCCTTGTCGCGGAGCAAAGCGCCAAGATGGGACTTGATTACGACCCTGCCCACACTTTTGCCGACTCTCAGCGCATGATTTTAGAGGACGGAGTAGAACCCGAAGACAACGTTTTTTCTTGCGGGATCAAGCAGGCGCGTGAGGAGTAACGACAGATGCCTTATCTCCTCTGGGATGCCAGTGCGTTGGCAAAGCGATACGCACGGGAAGCCGGTAGCGATGTGGTAATAGCATTCTTCGACAACGTAGACGCCTCACACATTGTCACCACAGTTTGGGGCTATTCCGAAACCTTCTCGATCTTACTTCGGCGCTGCAATGGCGGAACCATTCGGCGCGAGTCGTTTGTAGTCGCGACCTCCTCACTTCGCACAGAGATTATCGAATCGGAAGAAACAGCGGTGCTGAGTATTGACGATGAGACAGTTCTGAGCAGTCTGAGCATCATGCAAACTCACAACCTGAACTCGACAGATGCGGCGCTACTGGTTCTCTATCTCCGCTTTCAGTCTGCCGTTTCGGAACCGTGTGTTTTGATTGCCGCAGACCGACGATTTGTGCGTGCTGCCATTGCCGAAGGTTTGCTCGCCATTGACCCGGAAAACTTTGTAGCCGCAGACGTGCCAAATTTTCTCTCTGCGCTTTGATCATCAGGCGCCATTTTCGGTATACTCTGCCTATCCAAGCCACTTAAAGGAGCTCCGTCCATGTCGCGCCAATCCACTCTTGCCCTTTTCCTTGCCCTATTCGCCCTACCCGCACTCGCCTACGCCCAAACCGCCGCGCCAACCAAAGAAACGGTTCTCTTCGACTTCGAGAGCGGCACATTCGACGGCTGGATTCTTTCACGGACATTGTTTCGCTCTATCTCAATGTGACCTCGTGAATCCGCCGGACAGCCCGCGACCCACCCACCGGCGCGCCCTGCCAAGCGTAGCCGTATCGCCAAAACCTCTGTGGTATAATAGCCACATCTCGGCAACAGGAGAACAGCGCCATGACAGAAATACGCATCCCACGCGAAGACATCGCCCCACGCGGCAACGATTGGTACGACAATCACCTTCGCGCCCTTGTCGAAACCGATGACAACATTGGCAAAATCATCACCATTGACGTGGAAACCGGCGACTATGAACTCAGTGACCGTCGCGGCTCGACCATCGAATCCATTGACAAACTGCTTGCCAAAAATCCAGGCACGCAAGTTCTCCAAAAGCGGATCGGCTATGATGCGGTGGACACCTTCGGAGGCATTCGCCTGATGCCGAGCAAACGCTCATAATCACCGGAACCATTACCGACCTTAGCCCGCACATCAATTTGCTCATCAAAGGCGAGAGCGTATCCGCCTTTGCCGAGTTCACCATTGATACCGGCTATTCCGGTACGCTCGCCCTGCCGCTTGCCGATTGCGTCACATTGGGATTGACACGTATCGGCGAACGCGACTCGTTTCTTGCCGATGGTTCCACAATCGTTTTGGAAATGTACCGTCTCGGCATTGTTTGGGACGGCAACGAACGCGATTTCGAGGTTTTGACGGTTGGCGAAGAGCGATTACTCGGCGCACAAGTTCTCAACGGGTACGAACTCTGCCTCAACTATGAGAGCAACACCCTCACCATCAAGGAGCCCGTTCCGCTGTCTGGATTGTGATGTCTCTGGTTTTTAGAGTGTCTGCTATTTCTCAGTTATGCCGCCAGGGTAGAATCTTGTCGGCATATTTCATTTTATAGATACGGAAGGCGAACCCAGGCAATGTCGAGAATAGCTAACACGACAACGACACAATCGTAGACCAGAGAGGCGCTCGATGAGGAGCTTATCCCTCGAACAGATCGAAACCGCACTCGCGGTTGTAGCAAGCCTCGATCACGACGACCGCCGTAACTCGCGTGACTGGATTAAGATTCGGGGCGCACGACAGAACAACCTCAAAAACGTTTCGCTCGACATTCCCCGCGACAAACTCGTCGTCATCACGGGTTTGAGTGGGTCAGGAAAGTCGTCCCTCGCCTTCGATACGTTCTACGCCTCATACCGCTTTCTCCTCTGATTTTTCTTCGGTCTTTTTGTTTTTCAGACGAACAATTTTATTCCCACTTTGTTCCTGTTTTTCCCGTGCATCTTGTGCGATCGCCCGAATGTCACCATTGAATTTCGCTGCATATTCGTCACGTGCTTTTCGGACTTCCTCGACAATCTCATCACGCCACATAATTCATTCTCCTTGCAATTCTTCGGGGGTACAAATCAATGGCGGCTCATAGCCGTTTTCTCGGCAGAGCGCCGCTACCTTTCGGTAAATCTCGATATTGGCAATGTGCTTGCAGTTCCACGTCAGCAGATAATCAATTTTGTGAACTGCCGCCAGCGCGATATGAAGCGCATCTACCAACGCCTTCGGCGGAAGTGCGCCGCGCTTGATAAGTAACTCGGCTAAATCATCCACATCGGGGTGAACATCAAGAAGTGGAACTTCCTTGATTGCCTATAGGCGTTTCTCTGCCATTGCCGTCTCACCGAGGCTTGCTTCCTCAACCACAAACCGCGAAACGAAAAGGGCAAAATCCTTCCTCCGCGTTTCCCACCATTCGTGCGTGATCTGCTGGTGGGCTGCCATCACCAGATCGCGGTTGGGTCGTGCCGTGAGATAACTGATGATTGTCGTTTCTACGTAAACGCTCGGCTTGCTTTCCATGTCGGTTTGTGCCTCTACCAACAGCGTTCTCCTTCATCGCCATTATACCACACCGGACAACTCGCGACCCGCCCACCGCGTTGCGCCCTGCCGGAGCAAACCCTCACGCTAAATCACACAGAAACTGCTTGCACTGCTCAGAACTTTGGCGGTATACTCTGCCTATCCAAGCCACTTAAAGGAGTTCCATCCATGCCGCGGCTCTCCTATCTTGCCCTTTTCCTTGCCCTGTTCGCTCTGCTTCCCACATTCACGTTCGCCCAAACCGCCGCGCCAACCAAAGACACGGTTCTCTTCGACTTCGAGAGCGGCACATTCGACGGCTGGACACTTTCCGGCGATTGTTGGGACAAACAACCCGCCACCCCCAAAACCTTCGTGGACAAAGCAGGACGTTCCGCAGTCTCGGGCATTGTCGGCTGCCCACCGCAGGTCGAAAGCCGTTCGATTGATGGCTTCTTCATCGGAGATCAAGTCGTGACACTGAAGGACGAGCGCCAGTGCGAGCAGTGAGGGCGGTGCGCCGGGTCTTCCGATGTCCTTATTATAGAAAGCGGCGAAGTCTTCGTCTTTGAAGAAGTGTTGGCGCTGCGACTGCAAGTTGGGCATAGAAAGTGGTAGGGTCTAGTTTGAGGTCATAGACATTGCCGACATCGAAGAGAGGTATCTGCTGGGAACGTTTTCCAATCAATCTATTTCTCCAGACAAGGGGAAGACAAGGGTAGGAAAGAATCAGACGTTCTGTGGGTGATTTCCTCTGTGATTTGAAAAGAATTTTCGCAAAACTGGACAGGCGACTTTTCGGCTACGCTTCTAGGGGGCATCTCGCCGACTGCGTTTCGCTCTGGAAACCCTTCAATTTGAAATAAAACGGAGCATGCGATTAGAAGCCCAGACATCAAGCTTTGAAGAGCCGGTCGCGCGCAAAATGGCTTCAATCCGACAAATTTGGAAGCGAGCGAACGCGCTAATTTTAAAATGAGGGGGTTCAAAGGAGTTTAAGGGGATTGGCTCCCTCACAGCTCCTACAGATGGCTGCCGTTTTTGACCGCTTGCACCGCTTGCGCCTCCTCGACTGTGGATTGTGAAGGGAGATAATCAGATTTAACCTCTTCTTTCATAAACTCCGAAGGCGCAGCTCTCAATAGTTCTTGGGCTTTTGTTTTGGGTTGACCATCGTGAGGAATAAGCAAGTCGTCGTTGGCTGGAGCGGAGGAAGGGGAGAGTAGTTCTTGTTTCTCCCCTTGCCTCAAGTTTTTGATGCGAGCTTCAAGTATTGGCAGAACGCGTCTCGCTTCGTCGCGCGCAAAGTTCAGACTTCCTTCCTCTTCAAGAGAGCGAACGATTTGAAGGGAGTCGTTATTGCCAATTGAAGGAATCACTCGCAAAAGCGCTAATGTCAACGGTTCCAGGTCGTTCCTGTCCACGCAAGTTCGCAACATATCTCTCAAGAAGGCTCGAGTTCGTTCATCCAATTCGTCGAGTTGAAGCGCAGTCAATGATGTGAGAGAAGCCGTAAGGGCGGCGAACAGCTTGTCTGTCAGTTCGCTTTTGGCAGGGTTTGAGATGGAAAGACAGTTAAAGATTTTCGTGGCGATAGTTGAAATTAGACGCGGGTCTGAAAGTTCCGGAGCCAACTTCATAAAGCGTTTGTCGATCATGCCAGAGACTATGAACGCCACGATCGGAGAGAAGATCAATAGCGAGACCAGGGAAGATCCGAAAATTAATTGGAACGGGATGAGATAGTTCAACGGATTCCAGTTCACTGAGATTTGGGTCGTACCGATTGATATGAAAAGTACGATTGAGATTGCGGTCGCCCCCATCGA
>JAYVOT010000601.1:0-1560 GCA_043757795.1 Chthonomonadaceae bacterium
TTCGCTTCATCAGACAAAAGCAGTTCGGCGAGGAGACTCTTTCCCGCCGCCAATTCAGACGGCGTCGTGTCGATAGAGATCCCGGAGCAGTACTCCAAATCCGGCTCATATCTCAAAATTCTGGATGTTCTTAATCGCAAGATCGCAAAAATCCCTATCATTCAATCGCAACCGAAAACTCCGCTCGGCGCCAACTTGTTGAGGAACGGCGACTTCTCCTCTTCGTTCGATAATTGGCAATCCGAAGAGGCAGGTCTTGCGAAAATTCAACAGTTCGAAATTCCTCAAGGAGCTTCAGGAACCGTTGGAAAAGCAGTTCAACTTAAAGTTTACGCCATAGATAAAGAAGGCTGGCACGCGCAGTTTGTTCAAAACAACTTGGATTTGAAAGACAATCAGCCTTACACGATCACCTTCATGGCAAAGGCGGATCGCGTTCGAACTATGACTGTCAACGGTCAGACAGATCAGGGCGATTACCATCCTATCGGACTGCACGCAGTGGAGACCTTGACCAAAGAATGGAAACAGTACTCCGAAGTGTTTGTCGCTTCGGACACGGTTGAGCGGCACAATCGTCTGACCTTTATTCTTGGCGAAGCCCTGGGGGCGGTAGAACTCTCAAACATCAAACTTCAGGAAGGCAGAGCGCTGAAACCCGTTGGCGGGAACTTGCTTAAAAACTCAGATTTTAGCGATGAATCCGTGGGTTGGGCAACCAATTGCGGCAAAGAAGCCGATGCGATTTTCTCCTTTCCCACTAAACAGGAGGTTCCCCTGCCAAGCGGACTGACTGGAAAAGTCTTCCGGACTGAAGTCAAAAAAGTGTCTTCAAATTTTTATGACGTCCAGGCGGTACAGTCCAAACGCGAGATGAAAGACGGGGAATCCTACACTCTGTCCTTCTGGGCGAAAGCGAACAAAGATCGTCCGATCATTGCGGAAGCAAGCGTGGACGGGGAGAACTATCCCCAAATCGGATTGCACAAAGAGGTTTCTTTAACTGAAGACTGGCATCGTTTTTCCTACTCGTTCGTCGCTGAGCATACGGTGCTGAACTCCAATAGAATCGTCTTCTTTTTTGGAACAGCCCTCGGAACAGTCGATTTAACGCATGTGGAACTTCACCCAGGCGTGGAAAATTCAAAACGAGACGGAATGGCGGAAGATCCGGCTATTATACTCAATGAAGCCAGTTTTCAGTTGGCTGAAACGGTCCAAATTCCGGTAACTTATCGCGGGCAAGGGGTCAAGCAAGCGACAGTTTACCTCTCTTCCAACGGTTTCGACTTCGGGAGTTGCCTTCTCAAAACGACGGACTACGGGGTCGCCAGATTTAGCGAAGTCCCGATTGGAAAGCCGCTCTACCTGACAGTGGCGCATGGGGGGAAAAAGGCTGCGTTTACCAGAACACTACTCATAAACTCACCGAGAACGCTTCCCGAACTCGACATTCCCTCCAACTGGACCAGGATGAAAGTCTATCCTCGCCTCACGCATACTTCCGTACATCCGTTGATAGGAGAATGGGAGAGCTACGCGCAACAGGAGACGATCATC
>JAYVOT010000602.1:0-5669 GCA_043757795.1 Chthonomonadaceae bacterium
GACCGGCGACATTGGGTTTGAGTTCAGCAAAAGAGTGTTGTGAAAGCTTTTTTTCATGCACCACGATGTTGGCTTCTTTCTAAGCAAAGTCAGGGATGCATTCAGTCGCAGAAACCTATAATCTTCCAAAACGGGTTCTGCTGTCTGCTTTCGCAAACAGGCTGACGCCAATGAGAAACAGTGCGACTGATAACCAGGCTTCCAATCGAGCTGTTGAATGCATCAGTGAGGGAGCGGTCTCAGTACATCACTGATTTTGCTTGAAATCAGTATACTCCTGAACTGGAGTTACTTTGTGAGTGAACTCGTTTCGCGAGTAGAATTGCTTCTAACTTAAATCGCCTTATTTCACTGCAATTCATGAACGAACCCTCGTAAGAGTTCAGAGTTGATGAGAATTATTTATTTTTCAAAAATCGTTCTCGAAAAAGGAGTCATTTGAGTATTCGATGTCGAATACTCCATTATGATGGATTTCGATGCACTTTCAAAAGAAGAACTCATACGATTGCTCAAATCCGCCCTGAGTTCAAACAAACAGCTAGAGAGTGATATAGATTCGCTCACTGGCAAAGTATCTGAACTCGAGCGGATCATTGAGCGACTCATGGGAGGACCGCCTCCGCCGCCTGTCCCAAAACCCAAACCTGCCCTGCCAGCATTTGTTAAGCCCAACGTCAAAAGGAAACCACTCGAAGAGCGAAAGAAAAGACCGCAAGGATTTGCACGAAAAAAACAGGAACCAACTCACACTGAGATGCACTTCCCAAAAACCTGTTCCTGTTGCAATCGAAAACTTTCAGGAGGATGGCTGCACGCGACTCGCGAGATCATTGAACTTCCAATCGCTCCGGTTCGCATTATCCACCACAAGATTATGGCGAGACGTTGCGGCGTCTGCAACCGCCGAGAGGTCGCTTCCCCCGACTTCTCCGAAATGGTTGTTGGAAAGGGAAGGCTGGGAGTTCGCCTGCTGAGCATGATCGCCTACTTTGATGCGGTCTGTCGAATGACCGTCGAGACAATTCAGAATGTGCTCAGTTCGCTTTACGGTCTTTGGCTCTCAGCAGGCGAGATTGTCGAAGTTCTGCATCGTGTCGCTCAGAAAGCAGAGACAACTTATGAAGCTCTTCACCAGGAGATCCAGTCTAGCGCAGTGGTTCATGCCGACGAGACAGGCTGGCGAGAAGACGGTCAGAGCGGATACTTCTGGTTTTTCGGGAATTCGCAAGTTCGATATTTTGTCGGTCAGAGAGGACGCAATAACGAGGTTCCGAAAACGGCTCTTGGCAAGAACTTCACTGGCATCTTAGTGAGCGACTTCTACTGTTCTTATTATTGGTATGAAGGACGTCATCAGTATTGTTGGGTTCATCTCCTTCGAGATCTTCACAAACTTCATGAGGTTCACTCCTCTCATCCTGGGGTTGGTGAATTTTATGAAGGGGTCAAGAAGATTTACAAGTCGGCTCGGGACTGTGTTCCTCCTGCCAACCCTCTCTGTCGTCGCGATCTTCGTCGTGAATATGAGGCGAAGTTGAGTGCTTTGGCACGCCAACATTTAGGGTTAAATCGTCCCCAGGATGCTTTAGCGTCGCGGATCGTGCGTCGCATCACGGGTCTGTTTATGTTTGTGGAGTATCCTGAAACAGCCTCGGACAACAATCTAGCTGAGCGCTCGATTCGACCGCTTGTGGTTCTGCGCAAGATGAGCGGGGGCACTCGTTCTGAAAAAGGTTCACACACAGTCGCTGTTTTGATGAGTATTTTCGGGACATGGAAGGTTCGTGGTCTCGATTTGCTGGGTCAGTGTCAGCAAATGCTATGTGCAAAACCAACAGTTGCATCCGTGTAAAGAAAATTGGCTCTCATTAACTCTGAACTCTTACGAACCCTCCCTTGAGCAGGAGTTTTAGCCTGAACTGTAGAAGAGAAAGTTTGCTTTATTTTGGAAAGAAGGAAAACCTATGTCACCACGAAGACGAAGTTCGCTTGCCGCAATCGCGGCAGCAATGTGCCTTGCGCTTTTGAATGGATGTTCAAGAGGCGTAGCGACGACCACAGTCAACGCAAACGGGAGTTGGACGCGGCAAGTCACCTTCCGGCAGTCCAAAATGGAAGGCGCCCCTTCTGAAACCGCCTTGAAAGACTCATTCGTATTCCCGCAGGGCGCAGGATGGAAGAGCGTACCGATCAAAGCGGAGAAAGGGGAGGAAGCTCTCTCTTTTCAACGTGAATTGCAAGCCGGCGACTCTCTCAAAAACGACATATCCGTTCGCAACTCCAAAAAGAAGTTGACAGTCTGCGTCAATACCGTCGTCGTGAAACGGATTGAACAAGGCAAATACTCCTATACGGAAACTTTCCATTGGATCGGCGCGATGCCCAAAGAGCTGACTCAAGTAACGCCTGAGCAGATCGGGCAAATCAGAGCGTACTTGCCGCCGGAACTCGCGAAGGAAGTGGACGCGAAAGACATCGCGCAACGGCTGACAAAAGAGATGTACCTCGCGATGATGGGACCGCCGGATCCGTTGGTAAATCATCTTTTGCAGATATTGTCGTCTCCTGAAGCGATTGAGAAACTCTTAAAAAAGAGAGTCTCGGCAGCCTGTTTCAAAGTTCTCGAGGAAAAATTCGGGTCGAAACTTTCTCCCGAGAAACGTAAGATGATCGTACAAAACTGGATAAAACTCACAGTGAGCAAAACCGCCGGATCAGCGCAGGATAAAACCAACGGCAAAGAGGGTGAAGACAATGGACCAGGCGCTTCGCTCTTCTGCTCCGTTCGATTTCCCGGAAAGATCATAGAGACGAACGGCGAGATCGACGAGGCGGAAAATGAGGCCTACTGGTCTTTCTACCCGGAAGCTGCCGCAGTAGGCGATTTCACCTTGAAGGCGACCTGCAGTATGAAATGAGTCTAACAAAGAGTCGAAAGACGAGTCACACTGAGTGACAAACATTCTCAAAGGAGTTCATTGATGAGCGCAATAAGACAATCGTTGGCATGGTGGTGCTTTGGACGTCACGCCGCACCGGAAGTTTTGATCAAGAGAGCGAAAGAGATCGGCTACGAAGGCGTCGAGATGGTTCCTCAAGAGTTGTGGGGGCAGGTTCGAGCAGGCGGTCTGCGAGTTGTGACCGAGGGCGGTCACAACGGAATTTCGTCTGGTTTCAATCGGCTGGAAAACCACGACAGAGTCGAAAAAGAGATCCTCGGGAAGCTGGAACTCGCAAAAGCGAACGATGTTCATGCGCTCATTGTCTTTAGCGGGGAGCGCAAAGGAATGTCCGACGAAGAGGGACTGAAAAACACGATCATCGGGCTGAAACGAGTAGCGAAGGCGGCTGAAGAGGCGAAAGTGACGCTCGTGATGGAGCTTCTCAACTCTAAAGTCGATCATGCGGACTATCAGTGCGATCACACGAATTGGGGAGTGGAAGTCTGCAAGGCGGTCGGCTCGCCCCGCATCAAACTTCTCTACGACATCTACCACATGCAGATCATGGAGGGAGACATCATTCGCACTCTGCGCGACAACATCGAGTACATCGGACACTTCCACACCGCCGGCAACCCCGGGCGCAACGAACTCGACGAGACGCAAGAGCTGTACTACCCCGCCATCATGAAGGCGATTGCAGAGACAAACTACGATGGTTATGTAGGGCAGGAGTTCAGCCCGAAGAAGGACGCGCTGGAGTCTCTTGAGGCGGCGTATAAGATTTGCGACGTGTAGCAAATGCGATTATTGGCATCGGTTAGTCGTATAATGTGACAGTTGCATCTGCTGTCGCCATATTCTGTTATTTGAGGTGTCCTGGATGTCCATTCATACTACAGCTCTTAGCCCGTTGGGGCTAAGAGCTAAGGAACTTTATGAGCGCCGTCGTCTCGAAATAGAGACCCCGGAAAACATTGGCAAACTGATCGTGATGGACGTGGAAGCGAACGACTATGAAATCGACGATAACGGTATCGAAAGCTCCCGTCGGCTTCAAAGCCGTCATCCCGGAGCAACCTTATATGCTTTGCGTATCGGATACAGAGCTGTTGAAACGCTTGGCGGCATACTGGAGCGTACTGAGAGATGATGATAGCCAGCGTTCGGTCCTTGCATATTTTGTTGCCTGTTGCTTTTCGGTTTAAGGGCATACAAGATGCAAAGATAGAGTTTATCATAGATACAGGATTCACTGGGATGATCCTCCCACATTTTCATAGCACAAGGCAGCAGGTTAGGTTACTCACGATCATTTGGAAAATTCGCAATGTGTCGCTATGGTACAATAATGATTGCAATGGTAGATTGGAGGTGCAACAATGGATAGGCGACAAACATACCGCTTCCGGGCGACTGCAGGAAGAGAACAGGATTTTGGCGCAACGCCTCAGGAAGCTCTAAACGGGTTGATGAATTTGTTGGAAGGCGAAGCCCTTACGCCAATAGTTATTCTGCCGTATAATCAGGGCGATGCTTTCTTCACTCAGGAGCAACAAGAGCGGCTAGAGGCATTGAAGAGCCGGAGAGACTCACTCACGGAAGTCGAACAGCAAGAGTGGGCTGGACTTGTTGAGGCATCATTTAATGCGACAATAAGCCGTACAAAGTTTCTTCCAGTCGTGAAATCGTGAATCCACTCTACCCGGCAGTAGCAGATCGAGCTGAATACAGGTGCGAATATTGCCGTGCTCCGGAACTCGTGTTCAATTTTAGTTTTGAAGTAGAGCATATTTTTCCCCGTTCTTTAGGCGGCAGTTCGGAAGCAGACAACATAGCTCTTGCATGCACCTCATGCAACCTCCACAAAGCGAGTATCGTGGAAGGATGGGATGAAATCGAGGAACGTTCTGCGCCCCTCTTCAATCCTCGACACGACGGTTGGGACATTCACTTCCAGTATAACTCTGCGTCATCGACAGTTGTCGGAATAACAGCAACAGGTCGTGTGACGATCAACTGTCTCAAAATAAACTCAGATTACCAACGCAAGGCTCGGAGACATTGGGCACACCTAAACCTGTATCCTTGACTCGTTTTTGAAATACTGAATTTCGATATTAATCTCTTCAAACACTTCCACACTGCCGGAAATCCCGGCAGAAACGAACTCGACGAGACGCAATATCTGTACTATCTGGCGATCATTAAGACGATTGCCGCCACCGGTTATGATGGCTATGTCGGGCAGGAGTTCATGCCAAATGAACGCCCTTGGAGCATATGCACAAGGTTTCTGATGTAGTTCGTCTGGACGGAGCAAAGCACAATGAGTATCCGCGTCGTGATCGAAACGATTAACCGAATGCAGCGCGACGGAGTGATTGAAACCTATGCAATCGGAGGAGCGGTTGGAGCGACATTCTATCTCGAACCTATGGCGACACTCGATGTAGATGTGTTTGTCGACATTCGACCTCAGCCGGGCAAACATATTATCGATCCAAGTCCTATCTTCAAGTACCTTATAGGTCGAGGGTGTACGACAGAGGGCGAATACATTCAGGTAGCCGGTTGGCCAGTACAGTTTCTCGCTCCGTCCGGACCACTTGTCGAAGAGGCGCTTAAGACGGCTGTCGAGACCGACGTGGAAGGCATGGCAGCGAGGGTGTTCACCGCAGAACATCTTGCCGCCATAGCCCTGCAAACCGGTCGCGGGAAAGA
>JAYVOT010000603.1:0-5668 GCA_043757795.1 Chthonomonadaceae bacterium
GCGTTTTTTTGTGCCGTTAACTAGGAGATAGAGGTCGTCGGAAGTCATGCCGATCGCGTTTTGAGATCCCGAGGAAGCTTCCAATTCGAGGAGAGTTTCAACAGAGAATCCAGAGCCCGTCCGTTTGCTTTCGTCTTTCGAGATGAGCGTGAGGTCGTAAGCTCGCACTTCAAGAGGGCGGGGCATCGCAAGGATGACAGATCCCTCGTCGCTTACCGCATAACGAGAGACAGGATATGAGGCGCGAGTTTTCGTCTCCCAGATGAGATTGACGGTGCGAATTGAAGACATCAGGAGAGTTTCTCCCTATCAAAATAGAGGATAAATTAGTGGCAAATTAGTCCCAGGCGAGACGAAGAATGCGATGGTTTAATGTGTCTGATACGTAGATTTCGCCATTGGGACCGATCGTTACGCCAGAGGGCTGTTTGAAAGCGCCGAATCTCGAACTCGGGGTGTCGAAGGTAATGAGAGAATCGCCCTGAGCGTCGAAAACATGAAGGCGATTGGCTCCGGATTCAGCCACGTAGAGGCGTCCCTCCGCATCAAGCGCAAGTTGCTGAGGAGATTGCAGTTTGCGCTGCGACACTCTGTCCGCCCCCAGAAAGCAGATCACTTCTTGAGAAGCGCTGTCCG
This sequence comes from Chthonomonadaceae bacterium, assembly GCA_043757795.1. Classification (GTDB taxonomy): domain Bacteria; phylum Armatimonadota; class Chthonomonadetes; order Chthonomonadales; family Chthonomonadaceae; genus JAYVOT01. Next base: position 637 of record JAYVOT010000603.1, read on the forward strand.
TAACATAAACTTTTCCCGAAGGGCTGCAGGCGACGGAGATCGGGCGGATCAGCCCTGCGGTCTTATCGTAACCGCCTAAAAACTGACCGCTTGCCAGGTCAAAGCAGATGACTCTGGAATTTCCCGTGTCTGCGATCCAAAGCCGCCCCGCCGGGTCGAAAGCAACTCCGGAAGGACTTTTGAAACCGTTCATTACTGCTCGGTGCTGTCCGTTGAACCCGAAACACTGAACCCGATTGTTCCCTTGATCCGCAACGAAAAAGTGTTGTCCAAGCGGCTCGACTGCGACGGACTGAGGTCCCCATAACTCGCCGGGAGCATCGCCTGCACGCCCATAGCGCTTGACGTCGCCATTCATTGCGACTCGTTGAATCCGTTGGTTAGAGCTGTCAACCACATAGATCGCGCCGTCTTTGTCTGCAGAGAGTCCTGTTGGCGAGGAAAATTGTCCCGCCCCGTTTCCCGACTCGCCGATGACTTCGACGGCACGAAGCCGAAGCGGTTTCCATCCGCCTATTGAAGGTTCAGGCTCCTCCGCCATACCAGGGGGGGGCACTGTTTTAACAGAACCTTCATCTAGTTCCAAAAAGTCGAAACGATCCATTTACTCTTTCGTTCCATCGGCAACCGCGGGCGAGGACTTTTCCGCCGTCTGCTCAGCGCTCAGCGCTTCTATGGGCATTCGAGCTTTCGCAACGATCAGCTGCTCTTCGATCTCTTGCAGACTTTCAGAATGCGCGGAGGAAGCTTGTCTCGCTCGCGTCATCGCCCAGATTCGGAGGTCTTCGATTCTTTCGCGCATCGTCAGTGCAAGGGGCACGGTGTGATGCGCAGCGTCAATAATGGCGAGCGTCGTCAACTCTTTCCCGTCGTCGTCAAAGGCTTCGTACAGCGCATCGACCACGCACGCTTCTATCTCCGCTCCGGAAAATCCGGGAGTCGCTTCCGCCAGAGCGGGAAGGTCAAAGTTGTCCGGGTTGCGCTTGCGTTTGCGAATATGGATTTTAAATATCTGTTCGCGCTCTTCTTGCGAGGGCAGGTCGATAAAGAAGATTTCATCAAAACGCCCTTTTCGTAGGAGTTCCGGCGGTAGGGAAGTGACGTCGTTGGAGGTCGCTACCACAAAAGTAGCCGCCTTCTTGTCCTGCATCCACGTCAAAAAAGTGCCGAAGACTCGGCTTGTCGTACCGCCGTCGGACATACCGGAACTTTGAGTTCCTGAAAAGCCTTTTTCAAGTTCGTCAAGCCACAAAATGCAGGGGGCGACTGACTCCGCAACTCGAATCGCCTTTCTCATGTTCTCTTCGGAAGAACCGACGATCCCAGCGAAAATTCGTCCGACATCAAGTCTCAGCAACGGCAATCGCCATAGCGAACCGATCGCTTTTGCAGAGAGAGACTTGCCGCAACCCTGCACGCCTAACAACAAGACGCCACGAGGGGCGGGAAGTCCGAAGTCGCGCGCTTTCTCCGTGAAGGCGACAGTGCGCTTTTCCATCCACTCTTTGAGATAGTCCAAACCGCCCACGTCGCCGATCTGCTCGTTGAAAGGATAGTATTCCAGAATGCCGGACTTTCGTATGATCTGTTCTTTTTCGCCAAGAACGACATCCACATCAAATTTATGCTTCTCAACGAGCGATTTTGCGAAGACATTCTCCGCTTCATTGATCGTGAGTCCCTGCGCCGCTTTAAGAATCTGATCTCGTTCCAAATCGCTTAAGTTGACCTCAAGATTGGGGTTCTCTTTCGCTTTCTGAATGATGCTCTCCAGCAAAATGTCCAGATCGTCTTTGTCCGGCAGTCCGTAATCGACGACGGTAATCTCTTTTTCAAGCTCGCCAGGCAGTTTGAGAAGGGGAGCGAGGATGATAAGGGTTTTATAAGTCATCTTCAAGGAGACAAATAGATCCCTGAGACGACGCGTGATAGTAACGTCTCCAACGAAAGCGTGAAAATCCTTCAAGACGAAAAGCGCCTGCTCTCTGCTGTCCATTACGAAATCAAGAGCGTTCATCGGGTCGCGAGTTGCGTTGTCTTTATGATTGACGTTCTGAACCATGCCTTGCGTGATCGTCCAGAAGAAAATCTTTTTGCCTCTATCTTGCGCTATGCGCCTGAGCGCGCTCTCTACACGTCCCTCTTCCCAGGAAACGACGTAGATGATAGGATATTTTGCGCGTATGAGCATTTCAAGTTCGTTGTCAGCGGAAGCGGAAGCCAATCGGAACTCCTCCCTCATCGATCAAATCGACCGATTTCGACACAATAGCACTCTCTTATTATAGACGAAACGTAGGCAAACGTCAACGCAGTCGGAGGGATATTTCGTAGCGAATGAAAATAGTATCCTCCTATAAGAGTTAATGCCAGAGTACAGCCCTTTGAAAGCTTTGATTCACCTCAAGATGAATCAAAAACGAACCTCTTACAGTCTATTTTTGATTTTTACCAACATTTCATTAATTTTGAGATAAGAATCCGACTTTGCTTTGTAAAGTCAACGTTTTAGGATTTGGAGTTTAGCCCCAAATTCAAAAGACGGGCGCAAAAGCGCCCGCCTTCTTGGCGTTCCAACCAGATTGCCGGTATAGGTAGCAGAAACGATTTTCGTCCTGATCTTGCCTGCGAGACGACAGTTCTCCGGATCGGCGTCGACGAATCCCGAAGGGGAACGATAATGCTTATTGCAGTTCGGCTACGTTTAGATGAGTAGCATTGGGGTCAAATTTCATCTAATGGAAAGATTGGGCGCGCGATGTTTTTGTAAGGCAGTCGCGTTAGATCGTTATCGCAACAACCCGGCGAACTTAAAGTGTAACTCGCTTTCGCAATAGGATCGTAAGCTTGCCCATGAGCCACAGCCGCTTTGATATTGATGACGAAAAAGTCCTCCGGTTGAACTCCCTGAGATCGCCACTGAGCAAGGTCAGTTGGCGGCGTCCTGAGGGAGGTAAGCAAAATTGCAACTCCCTTGCATTTGACGACGGCGCATCTTCCCATGGTTTGATTCAACCCATACCCGGCGCTATGACTGATCGGGTCTTCCAGAGTATAGCGCCCGTCGCTCTTTGAGACAACCTCGACTCGCAAAGAGAGCGGCCTCCCATCTTCCGCTCCGCAATCTCCGCCAATGTCCATTGTGATGGCCTCCCCAATCGGAATATCCCAGAGGCGCGCCACAGTGTCAGGGTCGTTCAATGCCACTCCGGCTTGATTGATTTCATGATCGAGCAAGGCTTTCAAGATAATTGTAACATTTCCCGGAGCGCCCGCCCCGATATTTTCGGCGGGTTCTACAAAGAGAATCGGACCCTCGGAATGCATGTTGAGTTTTGAGATCGCATCTTCAACCGATATGCCGATCGGGCAACCAAGCTCTTTATTTGCGATAGCAAAGTCGCGAAGCGGAGCAAGCATGTTAATGGCTTTTTTGGGATCGCCTACGGTTACTGCGGAGAAGGAGACTCCGGTATCAGGAATATCTGCAAATGAGAAGCCTCCGAAAACGTTCACTACAAGGATTTCCGGATCGGTTGCCTCAATCTCTCTTGCCATTCGCTCAAGCGTTTTCATCGGCTCATTCAGGGTGCCGACTCCCGGCGGCGACCAGACGAGCGGAGCGCGTAGATGCACGGTTTGAGCGCGTTCGTCAGTTGTCAACAATCTATCCAGAAGTTTTGCAGCTTTTTTTGCCGCTTGTTGAGCGTCTTTGTGAGGATTCTCTCGATAAGCGATGAATCCATTTGCATTGGTCGCCATTTTTTCCGAAATGTTGCCATGAAAGTCCAGCACTGCGACAATCGGCGTGGAAGCTCCAAAGAGAAGTCGCGCTCGCTCAAGTATCTCTCCTTCCACATCCGGGAAAGAGTCTGAGACCATGGCTCCGTGAAGGTCGAAAAATACGCCGTCTATCCCGCTGTTTCGTTGGGCGATATCGTAGGCTTTTCGGACACCGTCCCAGAAAAGTTCGATCACTTCGTCGCTAACCATCCCTGAAGGAGTGGCGCTCATTTCGATGGCAGGCACAACCTCCCAGCAACATTCCTTTGCGATTTCCAGAGCGCCTGCGGAAGTAGAGCCGTTTCCTTCGATCTCAAAAAACTCTGTTCCTACCCGAATCTGAAACTCGGAGAGCTGAGTTCTTAATTTCACAAAAGTGTTCGTTTCATGATACAGTTTCGCCATTAGAACCGCTTTTCGTTTTTCGCTCATTGCGACTCCTTTCAATATCGGAACAAGATATGTCAATATCGGAACAAGATATGCGGGTAGAATTTTCAGAATTACAGCAAAACAACAAACAGCGCTTCAACTAATGCAAACATAGGGTTTCCCGATTTTAACTCAGTAAAACCTGTCAACAAACTCGCTACTCTCACTAATTCGCAAATCTGGAGAGCTGATTTTAATGCGAAGCGAGCGTTTTCCTTAAAGACCGAGAAAGCGCCTCCTTAATTACAAAATGTCGGTTCTTAAAGTATAGTCCAAGGGGGTCCAATCCGCCTGAGGACTTCCGTATCTCGGGCGATAGGGGCGCAAAGGATCAGGCATAACAGCTGTGTTTAACCCGATACGGAGCGTATCGGCATGATTCGCCGACCCGCTATGAACCAGTAGGTAGTGCATGAAACAGACATCGCCGGCTTTTGCAACGATTGCCGTCGGATCGGCGTATTTAAGGTCGGGAACCACGGCGAACGGTTCTTCCGGTTTGTGATTTTCTGCAAGCCATCTTTTAAAAACTTGACGATGCGAACCCGGCAGCACAGCGGTGGCTCCTCCATGTTCGCACACATCCGACAAATACGCCATTACCGCTAAAACGTATCGTTCCGGGTACGTAGTCACATATTTGCCGCCGTCTATGTGGAAACCGCTCGGTTCAAGTTTCTTTTCGCCGGTAGTCGGGTAGGTCAAAATAGGAATGTACCCCGGACATTCAGCCGGGAGATGGTTCCACTCCAAAAATGGACTGAAACAGACTCCGCGTAGGAAATCCGAACCCGTCAGTTGTTCGACAACTGACTCG
>JAYVOT010000604.1:0-1558 GCA_043757795.1 Chthonomonadaceae bacterium
GCAACGCGCAGGATTTACTACTGCCGCCGTGGATAACTTGATCGAGATCAAACCCTGGTTGGCACGCGGCTATGAATACTACATTAATCCATCGAGCAAACATCGCCTCTCGATGCTAGTGAGTTGCGAAGAGATCAACGCGAGAGCGATCCCGTGGATAGAGTCTCACAAGGATGAAAATTTCTTCTTATTCCTGCACTATTGGGAGCCGCACACGCCCTACTTGCCTCCAAAACGCTACAGAAATTTCTATCCGGAAGGACGAGACCCGTTCTCTACTAATTATCATACGTTCGATCCTATCAAACGTCAGCCCTTCTGGGGAATGTTTGGAGATATTTGGTTTGACAAATTAGGTCCGGTGACGGATGCGGATTACATCGCCTCACTCTATGACGCTGAAATCCGACATGCGGATGACGGGATTGCGCAGATTCTGGAGACTCTGGAACGAACCGGTCTCTCGGAGAATACTCTCGTCGTACTGACGGGAGATCACGGCGAGAGCATGTCGGAGCACGACATCTATTTTGATCATCACGGTCTCTACGACGACATCGTGCATGTTCCGCTGATGATGCGACTACCGGGATTTATAGAAAGCGGCAAGATTTTTGAACCGATGACGCAACATCTCGACCTCGCCCCCACCTTATTGGAAGCCGTCGGAGCGCAAATTCCTGTTGCAATGGAGGGAAAGAGTCTCTGGAGCGTTGCGACCGGAGTTTCCACTGTTGGAGGATGGGATCGAGTCATCTCTTGCGAATGCACCTGGCAGGCGAAATGGTCTTTGCGAACGGACACAAAAAAGTTCATTCTCTCCAGAGAACCTGATCGGCACAATATGCCGCTCAGGGAGTTGTATGATCTGACAAACGATCCGGGCGAGATACGAAACCTTGCGATCACGAATTGGCGCGAAGCGGAGGCGATGGAAGGCGAATTGGAAGCCTGGATTGCTGAAGGATTGGCGAAGACGAACGCGACCGAAGACCCGCTCATCACGCAAGGCATCACGCTGGGCAAACGATGGAACAGTTGGAAAACGGGGCGTTAGGTACTTGTCAGTCAAATTCCGTGTAAAAAACACATCATTTGGGCTCCTATGTTGGCAAGAGATGCGCTAGGATGGGATAACCGCCCACTCTTCTCCAATTGTCCGAACCATGATAGCCATGATTTAGTGATTGACATGATTGAACGCCTTTGTTGCCAACTCTTTTACAACGATGCGAATCATGAAAATCCCTTAATCATGGCTATCATGGTTCAAACAAAAACCACCTTCGAAAAAATCAAAAAAATCCTTGTAAAAACCGTCTTTTGTTTGCAACTATCTTTAATTTCAAGTGTCTCAGATTTCAAACGTTTCGTTAAATGGAAACTGAGGGCGAAAGATGCGGCAATTTCGGCGATTGAAATATGCGATACCGGCGTTAATTCTGTATATGTCAGCGTTCGGCGCAACCCAAACTGCGCTTGCTCAGACGGTGACAAAGTCAACGCCTACCGGAGCTATGCAACTTAAGAAAGCGCCTGCAAAGCAGGCTTTTATCGC
>JAYVOT010000605.1:0-5663 GCA_043757795.1 Chthonomonadaceae bacterium
TCCTGTGCGAAGCACAGACGGCGGGATGCCACCGAGGCCGGGAATTCATTCGTGGGATCTAGCTTACAAGGAGATCGGTACTTTCAAAAAAAACGCAGTAAACTCACTTATTATCGGGCATCGCCTCGCGTTGAATATCGGAATCACGTTTGTAAACGGGAGCGCTGTTGCAGTTGAGAATCGGAAAACAGAGTTGTGAAGCATGAAAAATATAATCTCAATTGAGGAACTGTGGGAATTTTCACCGCCGGACGAACGCGATTTTCAGCTTGAACAGACGCTTAATCTACCTGTCGGCGTTCGGAGATACCTTGAACATGCAATCGCTCCGGGAACGCGACTCGCATCGGCGGTCAGGTTGCGAATGCACGGCGAGATCAAATTAAAAAAATGGATGCCGTTCACGGCTGAACAGGTGATTCGTTGGGATCGAGGATTAATATGGAGCGCAAATGTTCACAGTTCCTTCATTCCTATCATCGGTTCAGATCGAATTGTAGACGGCGAAGGTCGCATGCAATGGAAGCTCTTCGGAGTTTTCCCAGTGATGACCGCTTCGGGTCCAGACACCGCAAGGTCCTGTGTAGGACGAATGCAGATTGAATCTGTCTGGCTGCCTTCCGTGCTGTGCCTTCCCGGAGTGAACTGGACGGAATCGGATCCCGCACATCTTCAAGCGCAATTTTCGACTCTGGGGGAACCAACGAAACTGAATCTCGAAATCGGGGAATCAGGCATTCTGAAATCCGCTTCGCTTGATCGTTGGGGCAACCCTGACGGCTCTGAGTTTCAATATTCGAAATTTGGCTGCGTGGCTGAGGAAGAACGCGCGTTTGAGGGACACGTCATACCGTCTCGCCTCCGAGCGGGATGGAAATTCGGATCGGATAAGTTTGAGACGGAAGGTGAGTTCTTTCGTGCGACAGTCGATAGCGCAACCTATAAATAGGCTCTGGCGAAGGACTTAGCGCAAGTTGAGTCAAGTTTGAGGTTCGGGCATGACTTTGTCCAAAAAACACTTTCGCTGATGGCGCATTTGTAAAGGGCTTGCCCGATGGAACTTAATTCAACGATGCGCATCTTTATGTTTTTTGCCCGAAGGGCATGCCCGCCGCAGGCGCTATAGCGAAAAAGCTCTGCCCGTCGGGAGTATTTTTGGCGATGCGATGTTGCTGTCAACCAGGTTTGCACAACTGATTGAACGCTGCCCGTCGAGAATAATATTGGCGTTGCGCCCAGTGTCAGACGGAAGAGTCGCAACGCCATTGAGCCGAGTAATTCATTGCGCGGTTTCGGCGGGATTTCAACTTGAGTGCAAGAATTGGAAAAAAGAAAAAGATGACTAATACAATTGAAACTGCATCCGAATTACGACTGTTGGTCGTGATCAATCAACATGAGGCGCTTATCTTCAAGTCTGAAGAGAAAGGTTCAATCCCGGATCGAATACATCTCGATGACTCGCGAGGGGCGTTGCATCACCTGAAACACATCAAAGGCGCAGACAAGGGCGCCCAATTGACGGAAAATATCAGCTACTACAAAGAGATCGCAGGAACTTTAGCCGGCGCCGAAGAAGTTCTTTTAATGGGAAACGGAACCGGCGCGAGCAGCGCGATGACTCACCTGAAAGATTTTCTCGAAAAGCATCATCATGAGTTCGCTGATAAAATCGTCGGCTGTTTGACTGTGGATTTGGAAGCGATGACGGAAGGCGAGTATTTGAAAGAGGCGCGCGCTTTCTTTCAGAACCGCGATCATGGCAAAGCAAGCGTTGCGGTATTGTAGCGGGTCAAATAGAATCATTCCGGAACGAACGAACTGATCGCAAGCATAGCCGCCAGGAGTATGGCATGATGATAAGAAACCAATTTCAACATAACGGGCTGACGTTCTCTTATCTCGATGCTGAAGGAGATAAAGAGGGAAAAGCGCTGATTGCGTTGCATGCGCATTGGATGGAAGGCATGACCTTTGCGTCTCTTGCAAAGGCGCTGTCCCCTGAATGGCGCGTAATCGCGTTGGATCAACGCGGGCATGGGCATTCGGATCATGCAACGACTTACGAACGAGAAGACTATCTGGGAGATATTGAAGCGCTTTTCAATCACCTGAATCTGAAGGAAACAGCGCTTTTGGGGAACTCTCTCGGCGGAGTCAATGCGTATCAGTTTGCAGCGCGACATCCGAAACTTGTTAAAGCGCTTATAATTGAGGACATCGGCGCGGAAGTTTCAGGCGACCTCTCGTTTGTGCTGGAATGGAAAGGAACTTTTCAAACAAAGGAGGCTCTTATTGGACGCATAGGTCCGCGTCTTTCGCCCTACCTTCAGGATTTTTTTCAACAGGACGGGAGCGGATGGAAACTCGCCTTCGAACCGAATGACATGGTTAAGTCTCAGAATTTGACCAACGGCGATCATTGGGTCGAGTGGCTTTCAGGGTGTTGCCCTACGCTTTTGATTCGAGGGGAGGACAGTCGAGTCACGACTGCCGCTCACCTTGAAGAGATGGCGGCGCGGCGCCCGAATACTCGATTTGTCTCCCTCAAAGGCGGTCATGTCGTTCATGCGGATAATCCCGCAGGTTACGAGGATGCAGTAAAAACATTCTTGAATTCGTTATAGTTGATCTCGATTCATCGTATAATTATAAACCTGCAGTATAAAAAAGGAGAAAGCCCTTGAAGAAATTGATCGTGTTCGATATGGATGGCACGCTTGCAGAGAGCAAATCTTCCCTTGACGCCGAGATGGCGCAACTTTTCGCCGATCTTCTAGACATTGTTCAAGTGGCAGTCATTTCGGGCGGCGACTGGCCGCAATTCCAACAGCAACTTCTTGCCAATCTTCCCAGTGGCGAACATTTACGACGCCTTTCGCTCCTACCGACTTGCGGCACGAAATTCTATAAATACCAAGACGGTTGGAAACTTTCCTACGCGGAAAATTTCACCGAAGCGGAGAGCGCGAAGATTGTCGGGTCTCTAGAGCGGACGATGGAAGCTTCCGGTTTCAAACCTGAGAGAGTTTGGGGAGAGATTATCGAGGATCGCGGGAGTCAGATCACTTTCTCCGCGCTCGGACAACAGGCTCCCATTGATGAGAAGAAAAAATGGGATCCGGATTTCGCCAAACGCAAGAAGATGAAAGAACTTCTTGACGCGCTCATCCCGGAGTTCTCCGTGCATCTCGGCGGCTCTACGTCCGTCGACATCACAAAGCCTGGAATCGATAAAGCTTATGGTATCGGAAAGCTTCAAGAGACTCTCGGCGTCACGTTGGATGAGATGATTTTTATCGGGGACGCGCTTTTTCCCGGAGGAAACGATTATCCCGTTAAGGCAGCCGGAGTTCTCTCAATACAAGTTCGAGACCCTTTGGAAACGAAGCGGGTCGTCGAAGCGATCATCGGCTGCCTGGGCTGAATCAGTAGTAATTTATAAGGGGTTGCAATATGGATATCAATGAACTGACGATTACTGCCAAAGCGATGCTCGCTGAAGGCAAAGGTCTTCTGGCGATGGATGAAAGCGTCAATACCTGCAATAAACGGTTTGAAGAAACAGGAATTCCGCAAACCGAAGAGGCGCGTCGAGCTTATCGAGAACTGATTTTAACGGCTCCCGGTCTAGGCGAGTCAATCAGCGGCGTCATACTTGCCGATGAAACGATCCGGCAGTCTGGAAAAGACGGCGTTTCGTTTTTGAAAATCATTTCCGACGCCGGGATTGTTCCGGGCATCAAAGTGGACGCAGGCGCGAAAGAAATCGCGTTTCACCCTGAAGAAAAAATAACGGAAGGTCTGGACGGGTTGCGCGAACGCCTTGCAGAATATTACCAAATGGGAGCGCGTTTTGCGAAGTGGAGAGGGGTGATTGCAATTGGGGAGGACATCCCTAGTCGCGTTTGCATCGATGCAAACGCGCACGCATTGGCTCGATATGCCGCTCTCTGCCAGGAAGCGAAAATCGTTCCTATCGTTGAGCCGGAAGTGTTGATGGAGGGAAATCACTCCCTGTCGCGCTGTTTTGAGGTAACGGAGGAGGTCTTGCACACGGTTTTCAACGAGTTGAACGCGCAGGGCGTCGCTTTAGAGGGCATGATCTTAAAGCCGAACATGGTTCTTCCCGGTCTGAGTTGCCCTAATCAGGAGGGAGTCAATGAGGTTGCGGATGCCACGGTAAAATGTCTGCTTCGAGCCGTTCCCGCCGCCGTCCCCGGAATCGCCTTTTTGTCCGGCGGTCAGCCCGGCATCCTGGCTTCGGAGCGGCTAAACGCGATGAACGTTCGCTTCGCAGCCAAAATGCCCTGGGCGCTGACCTTCTCCTATTCGCGCGCGATCCAACAAGAGGCTCTGGATATCTGGGCAGGCAAAGATGCAAACGTTAAAGCGGTGCAACACGCGTTGTTGCACCGTACCTCCTGCAACAGCGCCGCAAGGCGCGGATTATATGATGCCTGGGTGGAAGAACTCGGAAAATCCTCCGTTGCAAAAAAAGGATAGCTCATTGATTTCCAGAGAATCAAACGGTTTCCCACGGCTTTTCCTCATTCGCCACGGCGATACGGATTGGACGGATTCCCATCGACATACCGGACTCACTGATCTCCCTTTGAATTCCGACGGGGAGGAACACGCCCTGACTCTGCAAGCGCGACTACAAAACGAGACCTTCGCCGGAGTGTTCACTAGTCCGCTCATTCGGGCTAAACGCACTTGTGAACTCGCCGGTTTTTCCGGAGTGGCGATGATCGACTCGGACTTAGTCGAATGGGATTACGGCGATTATGAGGGGCGGAAAAGCGTCGACATTCATCTGGAAAACCCGAATTGGTACCTTTTTCGAGATGGCGCGCCCGGCGGCGAGTCTCCTGAGCAGGTTGCAACTCGAGCATATCGATTCATTGAAAAAGCGCGCTCTGAAGAAGGCGATATTGCCGCGTTTTCAAGCGGACACATCATCCGCATGATCGCCGCGCGTTGGCTTGGCTTGCCGCCTCTTGAAGCGAAGAATTTCTTTACGTCAACAGCAAGTCTGGGTATTCTGGGCTATGAACATGATCTTAGCCAACCTGTGATACTACTCTGGAATGAGAATAGCTAGTCGGAATCACGCCCGTAAACGGCGTGCTGTTTCGTTTGAAAGACTCGTAAACGTGTCTGGTATTTTGTCGATCTTGCGGGATTCATGGACACTGCTCGCAACGGAGAGGGCGCGGCAAATAACGCACCCTACAACCATGTGCAATAGGCCTCCTTAGCAAGGAGATGTCGGGGTTTCAGCGCCGGGGGAGGTTGCGAGGCGGAGTGGATTTCCCTGGGGCGCAGACCGCGCAAGACTCACGGCTCCCATTCTCTCCCCCAATGTTGCGTGCGGCGTGGAGCGCCGGGGCACGCCTGAGCAAGACTTTCAACTCCGGCTAACGCCTCCTTGTCAAAAAGGGGAAGAAGTTTCAGCGCAGGAGGAGGTTTCGTGGTCGCTCCCTCAGATGCGCGCCGAAATCGTAAGCAAGGACTTGCAAGCATCGCTGATCCGGCTAAATGAAAGGAATCTCATGTCGAAAATTACTAGCCGCGAGATACGTCTCGCCTCACGTCCCAACGGGCTTCCAACAGAAGCCAATTTTACTTTAGCTCAGACTGAATTGGAGCCGTTGCAG
>JAYVOT010000606.1:0-5660 GCA_043757795.1 Chthonomonadaceae bacterium
TCGCCTAAATGTCGGTGAAAGTCCGCCAATCCGCACACCCACGCACAAGAGTAACCGGGAATTTCGTTGACGTGTCCTGTCGGAGGTTGGTTCGCGGGGCGCCCTCCCTGCGCGTCGTTCCGCAGGCGTTGCATCGACTGCTCCATCAGGAAAGTGTCCGCGAATGCGAGATTAATGACTGCCCCTGAGACATGCAGATCCCCCATCCAACGCAATCGATCGCGCTTCGGCGCATCCCAAATGTCCTCCTGCATGCAAAGGTGAGAAGTGTAGGCTCCACAGTACCAAATCTGCGTCAAAAGCGGGTCAGAGCAAACGAAACTTCCTTTGTAAACTACCGGATAGTACTTGTGATTCAAGATCAGTTTTTTGATCACGATCGGTTTCGCTTGACTTGCCGTCTTGAAACTGACTGTAGCGTATCGGAATGCGCTCCAGGGCGTGAATCCTGTGACGCCTTTCTTGAGCGTGACGCTATGCGCCCCGCCCCAGGGTGCGTTGACCGCCTCCTCAAGCGACTCTCCTGTTCCGATCACGACCTCCGCATCGCCTTCCGTTTCAATCTCAATTCTTCCGGTTAGTTCTTTCCCGAAATCCAGATTGAGTTGAGGAGGCTTACTGTCATGCGCATTATATTGCGAGACAATCGTTCGCGTGACCCCGGGAAGCATGAGAGAGCCGACCTCTTCAAACTTGCCGGACATCTCATTTACGATAGTCGGCTTGAGCGGGAGATAGGAGAGATAGGGGACCTCCGTATCATAGCCGGGCCAGCCTTGCAAACCGCCTGCCCACGGACCTTCCGCTAATGGAAATTCGACCGTTGCCGACTTCCAGGAAAGATCGGAAAAATCCGGCGACTGCCAACTTTTTCCTTCAAATGAAGCCTGTTCTGCAACTTTCCAGTTCTTATCCGTCAGCAGAAGAGAAGAGTCGTCTCCTTCGATTTTCGCAACTAATCCAGCTGCGCCGCTCAGGTTGCGCGCTTCAACTGCGATCACGTTTTTGCCGGGTCTAAGCGCCGAAACGATCTCTTTTACATGCGCTTTTCTCCAGACATCCGCATCTTTCGGGTCAGGCGCAGATTCGTCCATCAGTTTGCCGTTCACCCAGAGCTTAAAAAAGTTGTCGGCAGTCAGCACGATGCGTGCGCTCTTCGGCAGTTTTTTGAGCATAAAACTTCCGCGGAAAGCCATTGTCTGATTACTTCTGACCTCCGCTCCCCAAATCCAGGACGCTTCCGGTTTTGCAGGCTTAAAAACCCTTTTTGGAAGCCGCATTCCCATCGTTGGGTCAAGCGGGCGCTGAGCCTGACAAAGACTAAGCGTTCCCAACGAGAGTATTAGCGCAAACGAAACGCGAGATATGCGACTGAGCAATGAGCAGGGCATGAGTGAAACTCCGTGATGGAAAAAAGTAAACTGGAAGGATAACTGGCGGAGGTCGGAATGAATAAAAACTCGAAATGCAGAATACAAGCGATTACAGCTTAACACTGTTTGGGGATGAGAACCGCGAAATACGCAAAATACGCGAAAAAATACGCATACGTAAATTGGGAAGGCGAAAGCAAAAAACCATATGCCGAAGGAATTATCTCGCCAAAAGAGTTTGAGTATTTCACCCTTGCGTTCTTGTACGCCCGTATTTTATTGCGTATTTCGCGTATTTCGCGGTTGCTTTGATCCATTCCGTATTTAGCGGTTTACAAAATCCTATTAGAGAGAGTTTGCGATGAGTTCGCTGAGGTTTGCTAATCCGACCGGGACAGATGAGACTTTTCGTTTGATGCGAGCGAGGGCGTTATCGACGGATTTGGTTTTGCAGTGGAGTTCAACAGCGATTTCCCGGTAGGATTTCCCTATCTGATACCCTGCAAGCACATTCAATTCGAAGTCGGAGAGCATCTGCTTCAGCATTTCATGAAGGACTTTGGTATCTTCGCTCTGGATCACGAGGTCTTCAGGATTCAGAGATTCCGTGGCGGGGATAATGTCTGAAAGATTCCAATCCGGTCCTGAGTCCTCAGAGGGGCTTTCCAATGAAAGCGAGGTATTAAGCGGCATCTGTTTCTGACGAGTTGCCGTTTTAATGGCAGTGATAATGTGTCTTTGAATGCATACTTTCGCAAAAGCGGGAAAAGAGATCGCCTTGTCGCAACGGAAATCTACGATGGCTTGCCAAAGCCCTATCATGCCGACTTGAAGAAGATCTTCCTTCTCAGCGCCGACAAGAAAATAAGATTTGACTTTTGTACGAACAAGGTTTCGATATTTATATAGCAGGTATTCCGAGGCTGATTCATCGCCTCTCTGCGCGCGCTCAACGGTGTCCCTATCGGCCATATCCGAGTACTTTATGTGGCTAGGCGGGAGATGGTGTAACAAGTCTATACTCACCCTGTTCCCTCGATCCATTTTTTTATTTCAAATCCGGTTGGAGAGCTAAGCTCGTTGCAGAGCATTTGAGATGCACTTATTCCTGTATTATACTTTATCCCTCCCTAGAATTCAAGCCTAAGAAGGAATTTTGAGAAAATCTCTGTTTTTGTCCTCCTTTTCTTCTTTTTTCCTCCGGAATTGCACTTTTCCACTCTTCAAATCGCCAATTTTCGCAATCACCCCGCTCTTCGTGTGAAAAAATCCACCTCTGTATTGTGACGTTTCTCTCTTGCAGGTTGGATAAAAGAAGATTACAATAGAGACTGTCAACTCGAAAAGCGCCCGGAAGCCAAGAAGCCAGAAGGCGCTTTTCGAGACCTGTCGTTCGCTCGTTGCAACTGACGCTTGGCGCAATAAACAGACCTGACCGCATCAGCGGTCAGGTTTTTTTCGTCTTCAAGAGACAGAGAGGAAAACTGCCTTCAAACCGCGAAATATGGGGTCAGAGGAACCGCAAAATAAGCGAAACAAATGCAAATACAAAAAAAGCGGAAGCGAAAGCGAAAAACAATCGTCCGAAGGGAACATCTCGCCAAAAGAATTTGCGTTTTTCACCCTTGCATTCCTTTGCATCCGTATTTTCTTTGCGTATTTCGCGTATTACGCGGTTCTAATCCGCATTCTAAATTTCTAATATTTTTCGAAAATATTCTGTTGGAGTGAAAATGCCCGATTCTGAAAGTCTTGTGAGAGTATTGGACCTGAGGAAGAGTTACGGCGAATTGAAGGCCGTCAAAGGAGTCTCTTTTGAAATCTTAAGAGGCGAAATATTCGGGCTTTTGGGACCAAACGGAGCCGGCAAAACGACGACGATCAGCATTATCGCGGGGCTGTCGCCTCCTACCGGCGGCGCGGTGGAGATAGACGGAAAAAAATCTCAAGAAGGCGGAGTCGCGACTCGTAAAAAGGTGGGACTTGTTCCTCAAGAGTTGGCGATCTACCCGAAACTTACCGCTTTTGAAAATTTAGAGTTTTTTGGAGCTTTGTATGGCTTGAAGGGCGTCGTTCTCACTAAGCGAATAGGGGAAATGCTGGCGCTTGTAGGACTTTCCGATAGAGCGAAAGACTTGGCTTCAAACTACTCAGGAGGCATGAAGCGTCGCCTAAACCTAGCTATCGGATTGATGCACAATCCGCAACTTCTGCTTCTTGACGAGCCTACTGTCGGGGTCGATCCTCAATCACGCAACCATATCTTCGAGGGAGTGAAAGAGTTGAACCGCAAAGGGCTTACCGTTCTTTATACTAGCCACTATATGGAAGAGGTTGAAACGCTCTGCAACCGTGTAGGAATTATGGATGGAGGGGAGCTGATCGCGTGCGATACTGTGCCGAACCTCATCGCCAAGATGGGCGGGTCCGTCATCGAAATTGGATTGGAGGGCGGATTGATCGCTACTGGACTTGCTGCCGCTCTTTCTAAACAACCGTTCATCACCTCTCTGGATACGATTGAATCCGAAGGCGCGGATGAATCCGGTAAAACTCATACTCTTCGTATTCGAGCGGACAGACCTGCGCAGGCGTTGCCGGAGATCGTGAGCGCTTTGAACGCGTACAATACCCAATTCCACTCTCTGAGCATCAAACAGCCGAATTTGGAAGACGTCTTCCTTTCGCTCACCGGCAAATCACTACGTGACTGAGGAGTTTAAAAGCATGTTGCCTATCTGGAGTATCGCCCTCAAGGACTTGCGAATCCTCTTCCGAGATCGTTCCGCTCTCGCTTTCATATTCGGGTTTCCGCTTATCTTCACCGCTATTTTCGGCGTAGTATACGGCGGCGGGGGTCGTGATAAAGGTTCCCCAATCAAAATTCTCGTTTGCAATCAAGATTCCGGTAGGCGCGGGGCGGAACTTCTGGATACTATGCGCGAAATGGAGATGAAGGTCGAAGTTGTCGATACGCAAAAGTCCATGGATGAAAGAATCAAAAAAGGATCGGAGGCGCTCGGTCTTACGCTCCCTAAAGATTACTCCGAACAGCTCGATAAAACGATTTTTGAGACTGTGAACGGAGATAAAGAACCGACGCAGGTGCGACTTCCGGTCGTTGTGGATCCGCCGCAACAACAGGTGGCTGAGATGGCGAAAGGGGCCTTGAACGGAGCGATCGGTCGTGCGAACGGCAAACTTTTCAGAGCGGTTCAAATTGCGAGAATTCCAGTAGAGTTCCGCAGTATGGCGACCAAAAGCGCGAACGCAGGAAGCGGACGATCCCCGGTGATTCTAGAGTCCCGCATGGCGAAAATAGAGAAGCAACCTTCCACCGGAGACTTGATGATCCCAGGATATGCCGTCTACTTCGTCTTTATGATGGCGAACGGAGTGGCTGCGACACTGTTGGAGGAGCGACAAGAGGGAACGCTTAAGCGTATGTTGAGTTCTCCGATCACCCGAAATCAGATTCTTCTCGGGAAGATGTCGGCTCGCGCCTTCATAGGGCTGATCCAGGTGGCGATGTTGTTCACGATTGGAAAATTCGCGCTTCATCTTTCCATCACCCCCGCAGACATCCCATCTCTCGCGGTCGCTGCGCTTGTAAATATTTTCGCTGCAACGGGACTTGGCATGTTGATCGCGACAATGGGCAAGACGATGGAGCAGATTCAAGGCATGACGATGATGGCGATGCTTGCGATGGGGTTCCTCTCAGGCACTCTTATCCCGCGTCAGTTTTTACCGGAAGCCGTACAGAAAATCAGTTTTATCACTCCTCACGCGTGGGCTCTCTCCGCCTATCAAGATTTGATATTGAGGCACAATAATCTTCTTATGACTGTTCCAAATCTCGGAGTCCTTTTCGTCTTCGGAGCTGTCTTTTACATGTTGGCGCTGGCAAGATTTAAGTTCGAATCGTGAAGGGTAGGGAGTAAAGGATGGCAAATGAAATGTAGGGAACGCATTTCAGCAAGACTTCCGAATCTGGTTGCCCTCAGTCCGAAAAAATGGTACTGGGTAGTTGTGAACTGTTGCGTTCAGGAGCCGGGCAATGATATACCCGGCTCAATGGCGTTCCGCCTGGAGTCCCTGAGACACGATCAGGACTTTCGCTCGAAAGGAAGAATGTCGCCTTCGTCGAATTAGCCTTCAGAAGACGCTCCGGCGAAGCTGCGTAACGAGAGTCTTTAGAGTCCAGTACAGGTACCAATCGCAACGAGTCAGGTTTCTATGACTCATGTTGCGCACTCCATAAGACGAAATGTCCGGGTGTTGAAA
>JAYVOT010000607.1:0-1555 GCA_043757795.1 Chthonomonadaceae bacterium
ACGAATGGCATTAAACTCTTTTGAGAACTGAAGCGGTGCAAGATTTTTAAAAAATAGAAGGGCGAAATAGAAGAAAAGTGAATCGAATATTTAATTTTAGCGCGGGTCCGGCGATCCTGCCGGTTTCAGTGTTGCAAGAGGCGAGCGAGGCGATTTTGGAGTTGAACGGCTCCGGCATGTCGATTCTGGAAGTCAGTCACCGGGGAAAGGACTATGAGGCGATCCATTTCGACACCGCCGCTCGAATCTTGCGAGTGTTGGGGTTGGCGCCGGAGGAGTATTCCGTTCTCTTTCTAGGCGGGGGCGCTTCGACGCAATTCGCGACTTTGCCGGCGAACTTTCTGGGCAAGGGGCAGGTTGCGGACTATGTTCATACAGGCGAATGGTCGAAGCGAGCTATCAGCGAAGCGAAGTTTTTCGGAAACGTGAACGTTGCCGCCTCCTCGGAAGATACCAATTTTTCCTACATTCCGAAAGCTTTGAAACTGTCCGACGGCGCGGAGTATCTGCACATCACCACCAATAATACGATAGAGGGAACTGAGTATCATTCGCTACCGGAGACAAACGGCGCTCCCCTCATCGCCGATGCTTCTTCGGACATCTTCGCGCAAGATTTGAACTACTCGAAATTTACAATGCTCTATGCGGGCGCGCAGAAGAACGCCGGTCCCGCCGGAGTCACGTTAGTCATCGCGCGTAAAGAGTATCTTGCAAAGGCGAATGACGGCATCCCGACGATCTTCTCCTACAAAACTCATGCAAAATCAGACTCGCTCTACAACACGCCCCCGACTTTTTCGGTCTATGTCGTTGGGCTTGTGATGAAGTGGATAGAAGCGCTTGGAGGGTTGAAGGCGATGGAGGCTCTCAATCAAAAAAAGGCGGCTCTGGTTTACGATGCTCTCGATGATTTTCCCGATTTCTACGATCCGGCAGTGACGGACAGATTGGATCGTTCACTGATGAACGTCACTTTTCGATTGAAAAACACTGAGCTTGACAAAGAATTTCTCGCCGGAACCGTCGCGCGGGGAATGGATGGCTTGAAAGGTCATCGAGCGGTAGGAGGATTTCGAGCGTCAATTTACAACGCTTTCCCAATCGAAGGCTGCGAAGAGCTTGCTACTTATCTACGCGAGTTTGCGAAGCGTTAGCTCATTAGCATTGAGACGACGAAGTAGCCGGGTACTCAATTACCCGGCCACTTCGTCGTTTGTTTAGTGAAATCAATGAACCTCGAAAATACAACTATTTTCTTTTGCGAAGGCGTCTTTTTTCACTGCATCGTTGCGAATCGTCACGACGGACAGAGAGTTTTTTCGCTATAGCGCCTTCGGCGGGAAGCCCTTCGGGCGATAATCCAACCTGCAACGTTGGGAACCTCACCCCCGGGCCCCATATGCGTTAACTTAAGCCGAAAGTTCGTTCTGGCGCGCCCCCGGCGCTCCACGCCTCCCCCGATTTCGGGGGGAAGAGAGCTTCTATTGGGAGTTTTTACCGTTCTAGGCGGATATGTTGGTTGCAAATCAGGGTTGACTTCCCGATTTAAAAG
>JAYVOT010000608.1:0-1553 GCA_043757795.1 Chthonomonadaceae bacterium
CGATTAAGTTTCGTGCGGGCAGAGTTTGTTGTCGAAAATCATGGTTCAAAGAACGACCCTCGCCCCTCCAGAATTCTAACAATGTATCACATCTTTACGAGTGCGAGGTTCCAGGCGAGCTAAGAAGTCTCTCAGTTTCGTGCCCCGCGAAGGCGGGTCACTGGGCGGAACGTCATTCAGCAGCGGACTTTAGTCCGAGGTTCTACCGTGACTGGCAAAGATGTGAATCATTGTTAGCCAGAATTGGGGGTGGAGCCTCAGGGCCGGCGCCCGCTTTGAGCGTCATTTTCGTTCCCTGTATAAGCCCGGAAAATCTTGACGGAAATATACTTGATATGGCATAATTATGGATATGAAGCGAATAGAATGGAATGTCTCGGCAAAAAAGGATATTTCCGAACTTCCCGAAGCGGTTCGATGTGAATTCGGGCATGAACTTTATTTACTCCAATCAGGTGAAACGCCTGAAAATGCCTCCCCTTTTGAAGGATCGAGGGGTGGAGATATTATGAAGTTAGTCGAGCGTTTTGATGGCGATACTTATCGTTGTGTTTATACAGCCAAGCTTAAAACCGCGATCTATGTGCTTCATGTCTATATGAAAAAGGCGACAGAAGGAAATAGAACTCCTCAAAGGATCGTAGACACAGTTCACAAACGTTACAAGTTGGCGCAAGAGGCGGACAACGTTGCATTTTCTAAACATGCCGAACAATATCCGGATAAGAGCGGGGAAGAAATATGATTTCAAAAAAAGAGTTCATCAGTGGAAGCGACAACGTCTTCATAGACCTTGGGATTGCCAATCCGGGTTTAGAGATGGCAAAAGCTGAAATTGCTACAGCGATCAGAAATAGTATACGTTCACGGAAATTAAATCAAAAAGAAGCCGCTGAATTTCTTGGCGTGGATCAACCGAAAATTAGCGCACTCATGAATGGAAAAATAAGTGGGTACACCTATGACCGACTTCTCAGTTATTTAGAAAAATTTGACAGGCGAGTCACCCTGCATATCTCGAGTGAAAAAGAAGAACTCGCGACCTCTTAGCTCTCAAGTCCTAATTTGGATTGAAAATAACCCGCATCCTCGGAACCCCGGGACTCACAGGCGAGGCTCTGCTATCGCCTTTCGTCGCTTCGTGGTCTCAGAAATCTCGTGTTTGTGGAAGTGGGGGTAGGGCGGGAGGGGAGAAGAGAGAGAGGAGAGAGGAGATATTGGGAGTTACTTCTCAGCCACTTCAGAATCCGGATGTAGAACGTATTCGGTTCAAGAGCCGGGAGAGCTACTCATTGGAAATGTGAGTGTGTAGTAACGGCTTTTGAATAGTCATGCGATGTTTTCGGAGTGATGCAGATGATCTGAAAACGTGCAGAATTAGCGATCATCTTCGGCTCTGAGCAGGTGAAATCTTTCTTAAGCGGGTATATGCCCTAAGCTTTTGAATCGGGAAGAATCTCAAAAAAATTCGAGGTGAACTATGCCCTGTCCAATCTGCGGTTTCGATAATTTCGACCTAAAGCAAGAATGCCCTCGATGCATCCACTTGAGAG
>JAYVOT010000609.1:0-1546 GCA_043757795.1 Chthonomonadaceae bacterium
CATAGCTCATATTCACTGCATGAATATTCAGTTTGGCATAGTTATTAATCAGAAAACCATAGGAACTCAAGATCGCCGGTTCTGAAAGATTTCCATTGCCTTTAGGCTGAATTTTAAGTGCGACGCACTTAATGCCTTCCCAACAAATTCCCGCCATACCTAACGAATTGTTTGTCTTGGCGAAACCGACGCTGCTGGTTCCCGTTCCGTGATCAAACTCGCCTGAAGGTCCGCTTCCGTCTGCTGTGACATCCGAATCATTGTCTGCAAAATCGTAACTTGCCGGATCGTATTGACCAATAAGATCTTCATGCTGAGGATCGAATCCGGAATCGATCCATGCCAACCGAACCGTAGAGGAGCCTTTTTGCAAAGCCCATGCCTGGGGCATATTTACAAGACCAAGAGTCGGCTGATTTTTACCCGTATAGAATGGGTCGTTCGGCTCAACTTTTCCTGCTCCTGCAGGAGGCTGGATAAGTTTTGACATGACGTATGCCGCACGCACGGAGCGTACTCTTGGATCAGCTTTTAAGCTGGAGACCGCAACGGCTGTGTCCGCATCGTTTCTTTGAGCCGCAGGCAACTCCAAAACGTAGCAATCGTCAAGAAGCAATGCATTGAACGAGGCAGGTTTAACCGTATTGGCAAGCGTCTGAACGTCCTTAATAGGAGTTCCGGGTTGCATATACAGGATAATCTCTCCTGCCACTGTTTTCGTTTCAGCCGCCCTCGCCGCCGGGGTCGCTACGGTCGCCATAAAGGCGACCGATAGCAGAGATCCCAGACACAACGGAGGAAGCATTCTTTTCAAGTTCATGATTCTATCTCCTAATCCGGGGGAAGCAGTTAGTGCCGAATGCGTCCGCGTCCGGTGAGAATTTCTTGCGGCGTAAGAACGCGGTTGATTGCTGATCGAGTGGTTTGAGCGCCTGGGAAGGGGAGGGGCGATCTGCCGCTATTGATCTCTTTGTTCAGTCTGGAGGCGCTGACGTTCTTTCCGGGCACATTCGGAGGCGTGGGCGGCGATGAGAATTGATTCGCAACGTTGTACACGTATCTGTAAGTCCGGTCAGTATCGCTTGCGCTTAAAGACAGATTGTGAACTGGTCCCGGCGCGTCATCGTCATGTCGCGCGCCGACTCTCCAGTAGATTGACGGTCCGCTAACGCCAGTAGACTGCGACGTATTCACATAGTTCTGGAAAACGGGATCGCTCAATAATTCGGGCGAGCTTGCCAGATCAATGGGTTGCGGAAGCCTCTGCGGCGCTCCGTCGGCGTTAGGCGACGTTGAAGCGAGAGAGATTTTCAGAATGCGAGATGGGTTTCGGAAGGTTCGATCCGTCGAAACTTGGATTTGGAAAACGTCCGCGCCAACTCGACTTGAAAAGCTCGGCTCAAACTTTCGAATATCGACATTCAAGACTTGATCTTTCGGTTCGCTTAGAATGACCGGGGTGATCGGAGTGGCAAGTCCTGAAGTGATCGGATCCGTTTCGATACAATCCGTCGTGCTTCCAGTGTTGCCGCCGCCGCCGCCGCCG
>JAYVOT010000610.1:0-5621 GCA_043757795.1 Chthonomonadaceae bacterium
ATTGACTTCCCTGCCGTCTTTCGCTTTGAACTCGTTGTTTCCCAGAGCCGCCGCCTCATAGCCGAGCGCGTTCATCGCCTCGACGTCCGCAATTCCTTCATAAAAGTTTGTGAGAGGTCCGCGAGTGAAGGTGTCGCCGGAGTCTACGAGCATAACGGGATTCTTGATGCTTTGTCGCAAAGCGCGAATAAGCGTCGCGCGCCGCGCCGCGCCGCCGACCGACCCCTTCTCTTCCTTGCTCCTGCCGACTTCCGTGTAGGCAAACGGGTAAATGTGCCCATGCAGGTCGTTGGTATGCAGGATCGTGAGCGAAAATGAATCCGGAGCGTCCGCTTGAGAGTTCGCTGGAAAGAGCAAAAAATGCGCAAGAAGTAAACCGAGCAGAGTTCGTCGTACGATTTGACTGCGAAATGACATTAGCATCTCCCTTTGCTGAAAATAGCTGATTGCTGAGGCGGCAAGCGAATTAGAGGCTCCAACGACGGCAATAAATCACCCGGCTCAATGGCGTTTCGCCCTTTTGGGCACAAGAGAGGCTTACTCCCAACCGGAAGATTTTCGCAATAATCGAACTTCCTCCGGAGGACAATTCAACGTAGCCGCTTAGAGAGAAAGTTTACCGCGTTGCATGAAGCTTTGCATGTTGGTCTGCGCCCAACTCCTGCGCCAATGTCGGGAGCAGAGTGCGGAAGGCGCGATCCCAATAGGGCCATGCGTGATGTCCCGGCAGTTCACGATAGTCGTGCGAATAGCCGAGAAAATTCAGGTGATCGGAGAACATCTTGCTCTCTCCGAGAAGCGGGTCGCTCAGTCCGCAATCGATGTGCAAGCGCGGGCGCTCTACAGGCAGTCTGCAAAGAGCCTGCTCTGCAAGCCAGAAAACGTTGTTGTGCTTCCTCATTGCACGATCCGCTTCCGGGTCTCCGAAAACTGGGTGCGCGGTAGGTCGCGCAGCCGCATACAACGCTCCGCTATGGCTCGCTCCCACTGAGAAGAGTTCCCAATGCTTTAGAGCGATTTTGACGGCTCCGTAGCCTCCCATAGAGAGACCTGAAATTCCCCAATGCTTGCCGGGCGAAAGGATGGGCAACGTTCTTTGGAGATGCGGGATAAAGTCATGAATCAGGTCGTCTTCGTACCGATCTCCGTCTGCTACGGCGTTGGAATACCACCCGTTTTCGCCGCCGTCCGGCAGAGCCACGATCAGGTTGAATTTTGAAAGATGTTTTGCGAGTCTCGAGCATTTAGCCCAATCGCTAAAGTTGCCGGTACGTCCGTGCAACATCACGAGAAGCGGATAGAGGCGCTCGCCTTCCGACTCATATCCTTCCGGCAAGAAAAAAAGATAAGGCTGAGTGCGGCAAAGCGATTGGGAACGATATTCGCCGCTAAAAAATATTGGGATTTTTTCCGACATAGTAATTATAGTTGTTGTTGAAAGTTCCGGATCGCAAAGAGTATGAAAGATTCAATGTCAAGGTTTCTCAAACGCGCTTGCCGCAGAGCGACTCCTAAGAAAATATACCATAATTTTCTATGGAATGAGGAAAGCGTTCGGCAAGAGGCGAACAAACGCACCCAACGCGAGCTAGCGCTAAATCCTTCATTCCAACATTCTTCATTTCGACATTAATCGAGCGACAAAAGACGGGCGAAAGAGGCGTACCGCGTCAGATTGCGGGTGCTGAAAAATCCGAACAAATCGTAATTCTCATCAATTCCAGTATTTTTACCCCTTTGTGCAAGGCGCAACTGCATGGAAGAACTCATTTGGAACCCGCTCGTATTGTCACTCTATCTTTTTTGGATTTAAGTTTGTTGGTAACGAAGTCATTATGAAAAAATTGCCGCATCTGGCGCAAGCCTTAATAATTTTCACCACAGGGCTAGGATGCCTTGCAGTCATCCGATGCTTTTATGTTGCGCTTGCGACTTCCACGTCTCAATATTGGGAGATTTTGTTTTTCATAGCCCTCTCTACGCTTGCAGGAAGCAAGAGAATTCATTTGGGAAGAAAAAAGAGCGCTGATGACTCCGGTTCGATGTCGCTCGGATTCATCATCACCTTCCTGAGTATGATTCATTTTGGTCCGGCAGTCGGCGTATTGATCTGCACGTTAGGTTGCCTTTCAAGTTGTCTCTGGCCGAACCGCCAGCCCACCTATCAGATATTTTTCAATGTGTCGCTAAACGCCTTTCAAATTTGGGTTGCGGGAACCGTGTTCAGCGCTTTGAACGCGGGCAGGCAGTTGTCCCCATCGGTTCATACGTTTGAAGCGATCACCTCTTCCGTGCTGGTCTATTTCGCAATCAACACGGGATTTGTCGCAAGCGTCATCGGGTTCTGCACTCAGAAGAGAATCGACACAGTTTGGAAAGAGACGTTTCTCTGGACGGCTCCAAGTTACTTTGCCGGAGCTTCCGTCGCGACTCTGGCAAAGATGATCTTTAGAAACGATCTCACCGCTGTGGCGCTTTTGATCGCCCCCGTCGCCTTTCTCATCTTTCACTCTTATTCGATCTACACGTCCCGCGCGGAAGAGAAACAGCAACACATCGAAGACTTGAGCCAGAGCAAAGCAAAGTTGGCAGACCTCTACCTTGCCACAATTAAAAGCCTCGCGCTCGCTATCGACGCAAAGGATCAATATACCCACCAACACATTTTGCGGGTGCAACGCTACGCAGTTGCAACAGCGACGGAAATGGGCATCACCGGCGACGAGTGGGAAGGAGTGAACACAGGGGCGCTTTTACACGATATCGGCAAATTAGGAGTTCCTGAGTACGTTTTGATGAAGCCCGGAAGGTTGACGGAAGAAGAGTTTGCGAAGATCAAAAAACACCCTGAGATCGGAGCGGCTATTCTCGATCCCGTCGAATTTCCCTGGCCCGTTTTGCCGGGAGTGAAATACCATCATGAAAAGTGGAACGGCACGGGATATCCGGATGGGCTTGCCGGGGAGAATATCCCCCTAACGGCTCGCATTCTGGCGGTAGCGGATGTGTATGATGCGCTCACTTCTTCACGATCCTATCGGCACGCATGGACGCACGAAAAAGCGATCGCGACGATTCAACAGGATTCCGGCACTCATTTCGACCCTGTTATCGTGGAAGCCTTTATGAAAATTATAGATCGAGTCGTGAATGAGATGGCGATAGACGGTCAAGGTCCGCTTGCGCCGAAGGACGGCAAGATTGAGGCTCCGAAAAGCAAAATGGAAGGGGCGGCACGAGATATTCAGCGCGCCTCCTCAGAACTGTGGGCGCTCTACGAGGTGTCTCAAACTCTTTCATGCAGCCTTGGCTTGCAAGAGACTCTGGGCATTCTCGCCCACAAACTCGAATCCATTGTGCCCGGAACAGGTTGCATATTTCTTTTGAAGAACGAAAAAGAAGAAGGACTCACGGCTCGAGTAGCTGTCGGTCTCAATCGCGAATTCTTTGAAGGGTGCTCGAATCTGGACAAAAACGGATGCTCAGCGCGCGTCGCCTTATCGCGTGAAACCTATTTGGGAGAGTATGATGCGGACGACCTCCTTATCAACAGCTCCCTGTCCAGCCAATGGACGCCGCTCAACACGGCTCTCATCGTCCCGATCATTCATCAGGGCGAGGTTCTGGGAAGCATCAATCTCTATCACCCCAACGCAAAAGCTTTTAGCGACTATGATCGGCACCTGTTGGAGACGATCGCGGAAAAAGTGGCGATGGCGCTCTACAACGGACTTTTGTACGATCGAACTCGAAGTCACGCACTCACCGATCCGCTGACCGGTTTGCACAATGTGCGATTCCTGACCCAATACGTCGAAGAGTTGTGCCGAAAAAACCTGAAGACGGATGAGAATGAGGGTGAGTATGAGGGTGAGTATGAAAATGAAGAGAGTCTATCCGGCTCATTGGCAAACCAAGATACCCTGATCGACGCATTCCAGATTTCCAGCGATCGTTTTGCGCTATTGTGCTTGGATCTGGACTCCTTCAAGCCGATCAACGACAACTTCGGTCATCAACGCGGAGATCAAGTTCTGCGAGATCTCAGCCGCATCTTCTTAAAAAACGTGTGTAAAAAGGACGTCGTCGCGAGGTACGGAGGCGACGAGTTCCTGATCGTTTTAAACGGCGTCGGAGCCGAAGAAGCGGAAGCGATGATTCAACTTTTGCAGAATGAAGTGGAGAGCTACGACCCTGAATTGGTTCATGCTAAACTTGGTTCTTTGAGACTTGGAGTGAGCATCGGTTTCGCATGCTTCCCGGAAGAGGGACGAGATTGCGCTTCACTGCTCGCGGCCGCGGACAGCAAGATGTATGCCGACAAAACCGAACGAAAACTCGGCTTTATGGCGGAAAGAAGCAAAGCGATCATAAGCGAAGACTTCCCTGTCGTACTCCGGATCGCAGCCTAAAACGCGAGTTCAAGATTTGACGATCGTTTAATAACGGATATTTCGGGAATTTGAACTAGCAAAAAGCGGGCGTTCAAAAAACAAGCGCTTTTACTAGTATAAAACCCCAAAATACAAGGTAGTATGATTATTCAGATGCATCTAAACATCTATAAATACAGCAATTTCAAGAGTTATTTCTTTTTTAACTTGCAATTTTGCCTGTTTATAGGGTTTTCTACATACTGAAAAGCATTAAATACTATTGATCGTCATAAATTGAGAACTCCGAAAAGGCGCATCCGGTTTACACTGAGTGCGCAAAGCTACAGGGTCTTCACGCTCGCGCGCGTCGATAACCAGTTTCCGAAGAGACTTCTCGTTACGCGATCCCTTGAAAGGGAGACTTAACGATGAGTATTGCACCAAAAACCGTTCTCCTCCGCCACTCCGCTATGGGTCTGTGCGTGCTTAATTTCGCACTCGTTGTAGCCTCATCCGCTTTCGCTCAAAAACAGAACGTTGCTACGCCCGCCTCAAAAGCCGACGTCTTTCTGCAGAAAGTCATCTCACAGAAAAAGACTTCAGGTTGGACTGCCGCCATTGTCAAAATCGACGGCGATCTTTCCTTGCGACAAGAGTTGAAGCTCAAATCGCTTGGGGCGCAAATATACCGACACCTCGACATCGTCCACTCCGTCGCATTGAATGTCCCGACGCGCAATCTCAAAAAACTCTCGGAACTCCCGTTCGTCTCTCACCTTTCCTCTGACATGGTTGTCAAAAAGACAGATGAGTTCACCGTCTCATCGAGCGGCGCAGGGTCCGCTTACCAAACTGGCGGCTGGACGGGCAACGGCGTTGGAGTCGCGATCATAGACAGCGGTATTTCATTTAGCGTTGATCTTCTGGTCGCTAGCAGTTGGGCTACGCGCATCGTTGCAAATGCGAATATGACTTCCGAAGCCAACGCCAACGACGCCTGCGGACACGGAACCCACGTCGCGGGCATAACCGCAGGCAATGGAACCGGCTCAACGGGCACTTACTTTTATCACAGCTTTTACGGCATTGCTCGAAAAAGCAAGTTGATCAACATCCGAGTACTGGACGGACATGGCGCAGGAACGGTCAGCCAGGTTATTGCGGGAGTGCAGTGGGCGGCTTCGCACAAAGCGCAGTACAATATTCGCATCATCAACCTCTCGCTAGGTCACCCGGTCGGCGAGT
>JAYVOT010000611.1:0-5620 GCA_043757795.1 Chthonomonadaceae bacterium
CAAATCCGCCGCCGCCGCCGCCGGGTCTACCGCCCCCGCCAAAAGGAGAAGGTATAGTAACCATTTTTTTAATCTGTTTAAGATTAAGCAAAGTTGTGACCTTCTTATTCGCGCCGCTTGCTTCATCTTCCGTCATACTTGGTTTAGATTTGTATGAGTTGATTATTCCAAGCATTGTCGAAGCTTGTTTCTTGTCGAGTTTCAAACCCTCTTCTTCATTTACTTTCTCAATTTTGTAAATCGAATCTCGAAGTTCAGAAAGTTTTGCATGTTCTTTCCCATACTTTTGCCATGCTTTAATCTTTTCCATGAATCCGGGAGGAGGAGTGAATCCGCCGCCGGGGGGTTGTGCAATCGCGACGGAGGCGAGAAGCGCGATCATCGAAGTTGTTGCGAGCAATCCGAGGGTAAGTCGCATTGATTTCATTTGAGTATGATTCCTTTCGTATGTCCGCCGGTCGATTCCGGTCGGGTTGACCATGGTTTAAATGAGAACGCAAAGGGCTTGTAGAAGAGGTAGACTTTTTTGCGTTCGCAGTTTTCGAGTGGGTCTATTCGTACCTCAGAGCTTCGATCGGATTCAAATTGGAGGCTTTCACCGCCGGATAGAAACCGAAGAAGATGCCTATGAAAGCGGAAAAACTGAAGGCGATCACGGTTGGCGCTACTGTCAAAGTCGTTTGCCAATCCGGTTTAAGCGCGGGCAATCCCCATTGAGTGAAGACTATTCCTGCAATTACTCCGATGATGCCTCCTGTAAGCGAGAGAAAAAGAGCTTCCATCATAAACTGGAGCAAAATATCACGTCTTTTCGCTCCAATCGCTTTTCGCACGCCGATTTCTCGGGTTCTTTCAGTAACGGAAACGAGCATGATATTCATGATGCCGATTCCGCCCACCAATAGAGCTACCGCCGCCAGACAGTTGATCAACTGCTCGAAATCCGCCGCTTGATCGCTGCTCTGTTGCGCCGCAGTGCCTGCGTTAAAGATGATGAAGTCATCGGCTTTGGTGTCCGCTAGTCCGTGAACTTTGCGAAGGGCGGCTTTAACCTCGTCCTGCGCTCGTTGCATCACGGCTTCGCTTCGTCCCTCAACGCTGATGCTGCCCAGGGTGACTGCATCGCCGCCGAAAACCGTTCTCATTCCGGTTAGAATTGGGATATATACTCGGTCGTCTTCGTTCTGGAATCCGCCGCCCCCTCGCTCTTTGAATACGCCGATAACTTTGAATTGGTGCCCTTTTACCGCCAGAGTCTGTCCCAGCGCCGATCCGCCTCCAAACAGATCTTTATAGGTAGTGTAGCCCAGGACGCAGACTGCATTCTTCTGTTTGCTTTGCAAGTCCGTGAAGAATTGCCCTTCGCGAAGTTCGAGGTGTCTGATCTTCATCTCTTCAGCCCCGCATCCGTAGATGCTAGGGTCGCTGTTTTTGCTGCCATGTCTCACAGTGCTATTAGTGCTTTTCACAGGAGACAATCGACGTACTGCAGGACAGTTTTTCAGAATAGCTGGAATATCTCTCAATTTCAAAGTTGAGACAGATCCGAAGCTCATTCCGCCACGGTTGTTTCGCCCCGGAATGACCGTCATCATGGTAGTTCCGAGTTTTTGAAATCTTCTCATCGCAGCGTCTCTTGAGCCTTGCCCCAGAGCGACGGCGACGATGACAGCCGCCACCCCGAAGATGACCCCCAGCATAGTTAAAAAGGAGCGAAGTTTATTTGATACCAACCCCCGCATTGCGGAGGTTAATGCTGCCATCATGTCGCAAACCTCCTGTTAGCGTCTGCCCGGGCCAGGCCCGCCGCCGCCCATTCTGGGTTGACCGCCGCCTGACGCAGGCGTTGCGCTTGGCTCAATAGTTTGGGTGATGATCTTGTCGCCCTCTTTCAAGCCCGATTTGATAAGAGTTGAGTCGTTGCCTTCAAGACCGATTTCAATAGGGACTTTCGTGGGTTTGACATCGACAAAAAGAGTCGGATCAACTTCCAGACCTTTGTCAGGGGTCGCTACTTTGCCGCCGACGGGAACTTCAACGTAGTGAGTGCCGTCCGCGTTGGAGCGCATCGCTTCATTGGGAACAGCAAGCACGTCCTCTTTTCGATTGATGATGAACTCGCAGGAGGCGTTCATTGTCGGTTTGAGCAACGGGTAAATCTGAGAAGTATTGTCTACTTCTACCCGGCAGTGTACCGTCGTCACGTTTGATGCGACAGTTGCCGACGGGTCGATTTTTATGACCTTGCCGGAAATCGGCGCGCCCTGATAAGCGTCAAACGTAACATCCACTTTTTGGTCGAGGTCGATATTAGCGATGTCGGACTCGTCCACCTGCACGTCGACATACATTCGGGAGACGTCTCCAAGCTGAATGATGCTGGTTCCGGAAGAGTTAAACGACTGCCCGGAGGTGATGATCGTGCCCTCTTCCACGTATTTCTTCAGGACGATCCCCTCTCGCGGCGCTTTGACATGCGTATCGGCAAGCTGAATCTCCGCATTCAAAAGCCCGGCTTTAGATCGCTCTCCGCTCGCAAGAGCTTCTTTAATCTGGTATCCGCGAATAACGACGTTGGAACTGCCCGCTACCGCCTCTTGCAACTTGGCTTTTGCAGTTTTTTGATCCGCAAGAGATTGGTTCAGTGACGCCGCGGCAGTATTCACATCCTGCTTTTTCAGCTCGATTTGAACTCTATTCGCCTCCGCTGTCTGCAAAGCAGCCTTCATCTGATTGACTTGCGCCACTTGCGTCTGAACGTCAGCATCTATTTGAGGCTTCATCGTGTCGAGTTTTGTTTTGGCGTTGTCAACGGTCGCTCTTGAAACCTCATAGGAAGCAAGGGCGGTATCGACAGCGGACTGCGCCACAAATCCCTTTTCCAGGAGCGCTTTTTGCCTGTCCAACTGCGCTTTTGAATTCACCATATTGGCTTTCGCTTGATTTAGGTTCGCGTCCGCAGTGGCGTAAACCTGAATGTTAGTTGCGTCTTTAAGTTGCCCCAAGCGTTGCTCAGCAGCGTCGAGAGCCGCTTTCGCATTCGCTATACTCGCTTCGGTGAGAGGAGTCTGCGCATTGAAGGTCGCTTTCGCTGCCGCCAATCTTGCTCTTGCTGAGGCGACTGCAGCCCCGCTTGAGTTCAAAGCGGCATTTGCCGTTCTGATAGCGACTTGAGTTTGAGTCTCCTGGAGCGACAGAGTCGCCCTTGTTTCGGAGACTTTCGCTTTATTGCTGTCGATATCCGCCTGCGCTTGATTGTATGTCAGTCTTGTGTCGGAAGGATCGATTTCAGCGACTACATCGCCTTTTTTGACCTTCTGTCCTTCGGTGACGGGCAGGCTCAGAATTTTTCCTCCAGCACGACTTTTGATATCGACTGTCGTCCAGGCGGTCAGAGTTCCTGTAGCTGTGACTGTCTTCTTCACAGTGCCAGTCGCAACAGTTGCGATCTTATACTGGATTGGAAGAGGTTGGGAGGCGTTGCTGAGGCTTTTAAACACGAAAGTTCCGCCGGCTCCCACAACAATCAATACAGCTAGAATAGTAAGGACGCGCTTCATATTTAGGCTTCCTTTCGCCCTGACTCTTCATAGGAAGTTGGGCAATAGAGGGTATGAGTAATTGAAATCTTACCGCTATTTAGCAGGAACCGGAGACTTTGCACCCGGGACTTTCGGCAAATAGATGGGGTCGTTCAGCCCGGTATCTCGCTTTAAACGAGCGTCGTTAATGTAATAGTCATAGGTCGCATTAACTTGGTTGACCTGCGCATTGACAAGTTGAACTTCAGCGTTGATGACATCGAGTATGTTGATCAAGCCGTTTTTCTGTTTGGCGAGAGCGGCTTCGTAGTTCAAATTCCCTGCGTCAACCGCCAACTTCGCGGCGCTGATGCGAATCTTCGACTGTTCGCGACTGCTGTAATCTTGATCCACGTTCAGGCGAACGAGTTGCTGATCCAAATCTAGAAGTCGCTTCTGTTGCTCAAGGCTAGCTTTGCTTGCTCGAATGGCGGCGCGAGAGCTGCCTCCGTCAAACAGAGGGTAGGAGACGGAGACGGAGAAGGTGCGCTCCTCGCCTGCGTTCGGATCAAGGGCGTAGCCTTCCGAAACGGAAGAATTCAGCGTGATGCCATTGTTGATGACAGCTGTCTTCACGTTGTAGCCGGAGGCGTAGATATTCTCCTGCTGTTGTTTCAAATCAAGTCGGTTTGCGTAGGCGGCGAGTACGTATTTTTCCAGTCCGATGGTGTCCGGTTCGACATTCGGCGCGGGAATATTGTCGCTTGCCAGCATCAATCGTTGACCAGTAGCGACTCCCATTGCGTTTTTGAGAGCGGCTTCCGCGAGTTGAAGGTCGTTCTGTGCGGATGCGAGCGATACTTTCGCATTTGCAAGATCGGACTGCGCTTGAAGCGTGTCCGATTTAGCTGCGGCTCCCACGCTCACTTCCGTCTGAATCACATCGAGCGTTGTTTCAGCCCGCTTCACGCTCTCTTCTTGAACGCGTACTAACTCTTTGTCTCTCAAAATGTTGTAGTAATCGCTTGTGACGTTGAGGATTACGCTCTGCCGCGAATCTCCAAGACCGTAATACGCCGCATAGACGCTCCTCCTTGCCGACCCATTGTTTGCATCCCGCAAACCGGAGTCATAGATGGTCTGTCTAGCGATGATTCCATCTGAAGTCGTCTGAGATCGATTCGAGCCTCCGAAAGTCTGGCCGTTGACGGTGGTTCGCGGGCCGCCGGGCGAAAGATTCGTTTGAAAGGAGAACGAGGGCGTGACTGTCGGAAGATAGGCCGCTCGCGCTTGAATGAGTCTTGCTTCTGCGGAGTCCGTCTGAGTTTGCGAGATTGCGATCGAATTCTGTCTGAGAAGCCCGATTTGAATCGCGCGGTCTAGAGTTAAGACTTTTGACAAATCTATGTCGACTGTGCCTCCAAGAGAAGGAGTTTTCGGCAATCCGTATTTTTGCTGGGCGGGAGTCTGAGCTTTGGACGAGTTTGCAACGCTCCCTTTTGAATTCTGAGGAGCGACAGCGCCGGAAGCCTCTTTCTTAGTTTCAGAACTCTTCTTTTCAGTCAAAGAAGCTATTTCCGAATCAGCTCGTCCTGCGGCGGGTTTCGGCTGCTCGGCGAAAGCCGACGCGCCCAACAGACTGCTCAGAGCAAGGGGTGCGATCACAAGCGCTCTTAGGCAGGCGGTTCGAATCATGGGTCTGTGATTCCTTTCAAGGTCGTGATGTTCGTGACGAAATTGTAAAATGAAATCAACTCATACGAAACGCGAATTGAGTTGAGAGAATCAGCGTTTGCTGGTTTATACGTAACTGGAAAATTATCTTGACAAGCCGATTTGAGAGAAATAACGCCTACATTTAGGAAGACTTAAGTATTTCTATAGAGTAGACGACGACTAACTAGAAACGTTTCATGATTGTCCTCGAACTCTTCGAGTCATTAGGTCGAGAACTGGCTGCGGCGAGGGATTATCGCCTGCCCGCTCGCCTTCCATTGGAACGGGAGGAGCGAAGTTGTGTTTAGGAGGCCTTCCCTTTTCTGTCAAAACCTGCTCAGCCGCATCGCCTAAAAGTGAAAGTCCGGTCATGACTTGCAAGC
>JAYVOT010000612.1:0-5608 GCA_043757795.1 Chthonomonadaceae bacterium
GGGGGCGGACATTATTCTTACATACCACGCATTGGATTTTATGCGAAACCAATTGTCTTACGAGGGTTGAAAGGTTTTGCATCGGATAGGTTAGGGAGAGAGGTAGCCCCAATGATTGGAAAAGTAATAGCGAATCGGTATCGGGTGGAAAGCCAGATCGGGATCGGGGGTATGGGAATCGTCTATCGCGCCCAGGACACTCGGCTCGGTCGCGATGTCGCCCTGAAAGTGATCGCCCCTCATCTGGTTCAAGACCAGGAGGCGAGAGATCGATTCCTGCGTGAAGCGCAAGCTCTGGCTGGCCTGTCGCATCCCAATATTGTCACCGTCTATGACCTTTTGGAAGATCCTGAAACGAACGACGTTTTTATCGTGATGGAGCTTTTGAACGGTGCGCCTCTAAGAAAAAGGATCACGGATCCGACCCGACCTTCCTTCCCGGACATGTCGATTCAGTTGTGTCGCGCTCTTGAGTGCGCCCATGCGAGCGGAATTCTTCATAGAGACATCAAACCGGAGAACGTCTTCGTCACATCCGACGGAACGATCAAACTCATGGACTTCGGTCTCGCAAGACTAGTGGACTCGGCGAGCGTCAGTCAATCCGGCGCGGTCACGGGAACCATCGCATACATGGCGCCTGAGCAGTTGCGCGGCGGCAATCTGGACGCTAGAACAGATCTGTACTCGCTTGGTATTCTATTCTATGAATACCTGTGCGGATTCACTCCTTTCGCAGCGGACAACCCCGGCACGATTCTGCTGAAACATCTCACCGAACAGCCGCCTTCGCTTCGCGCAAGAGTGCCGAGCGTCTCCATTGAGCTTGAATCGCTCATCATGCGCCTGCTTGCAAAAGACCCGACTGCCCGATATCCCTCCGCCCTCGTTCTGAGAGATCAGATCGAACGAATGCGAGCGGGAGTTCCCATGCAGGTGTCGGCGATGATTCCCACGAATTCGACCTCTGTCGTCGCGAACTCTTCAATGATTCCGCTAACGGTTCCAAAGGCGACTCGAGGAAGAGGAAAAGGCGTCACTCTACCCGCTCACTTGCGAAACGCCCCCCGGCAAACCTGGCGGCTAATGGTTGTGGCGTGTCTAGTCTTGATGTGCGTAATAGCCGCCTTCTCGTTCGGCGAGACGATTCAAAGGTTGATAACCGGCAAGATGGACCAGACTCCTCCCAAAAAAGAGGCGTCGAGCAAAGTGAAAAAAGGTTCCGGCTCAAAGTCAAACCAATCCAATCGAAAGCAACGACACGCGCAAAACAGCGGTAGCGGAACGTTTTACGACCCATACTCCGATACGTCTTCTCGTTCTCAGCGCGCAACCCCAGCCCGAATCAGGAGTGGTCGAAAGGTCGCTCACAAAGAGCCGACCCTTGCCAACGATCCCAATAAAGCCGGGGACAGCGGCAAGGAAGCGGATCCGCCGGACGGCAAGGTTGAGGGGAACGATCCTCCCCCCGATAGCTCGGACAACACTGAGACAACTTCCGATCCGAACAAGTGAGTTCGGATTTTTGGTTAAACTGAGTCCCTCAAATGTCAATTCTAATAAAATTGATATTTGAGGGACTTTATGCCGAATATGCTATGAGAGTTTTATCAATTCCAGAGAATCATAGCCCATAACCGGGAGACGAAGCGTATCGACGCCGATAATCGCTTTCGAGAGAGCCGGGCTTTGAAAAACCAGGATCGCAGACGCTTCGCTCCGTCCTGCGCGCAGGAGAAGCGTCAGGATGTTTGCCTTCATTACGAGAGGCCCCGCTTAGCTATAAGTCTTTGACAATCTCCTGTCTGAAGCACGTTCTGGCGAAGACGCGCAACAAGGCGCTTTTGAGCCTCATTTTACGTAGCGTCACGGGATGGTATTGGAGGATTGAGATAGGAGAAGACGAATTTTTGCTGAATATTCCCAAATACGCTCTGTTGGAGATCGAACGAAGGATGCTCGTCGATCCGCATTCGCTTCCGGACCTCAGCGAGTGCGAGAGCCGTTTGATTGAAGACCGTTACTATGAGTTTGGCAGAATGCGATTGAGAAAAATCTCCAGTGCGGGAACTGCTGAGCCGATATTTAAGCTTTGCAAGAAGTACGGCAAGACGAGTTCTTGTTCGGAACCTATCGCAAACCTCTATCTGACGGAGACGGAGTACGCAGAGTTTTTCAAACTCCCGGGCGCCGACCTCGTTATAAGCGATATCGTTATGAATTTGAAGGAAGCGTATTCTGCGTTGATGAGCATACCGGAATATTGTCCGGTCTCTTCATCGTGGAAAAGGAAGGAGCATCGAGCGACGAGCTTGACTCCGCGCGCTTTCCACCCTTCGCAATTCGAGACGTGACGGAAGACAGCCGTTTTAACGGGTCGAATCTGGCGAAATTATTCTCAAACTCAGAAGCTCAATCCGATCTGTCGATTTTCCAAGTTCGCTGACCGATCCGGCGATGTACTAAATAGCGTCTACTCTCTCATTTCTTCTCGACACGGAGTTGGGAGGCTCAGGGCGATGATAAATCATGAAGGAAATTCGGAACAAGGCGCTGAATAGAAACGCAATACGGGCGGGTCTAAATCCAACGCTCGATTGTTCGTCGAGAATCTCGTATGCTCTTATTTATTAAACGGAAATCATTTGCCTGTCTCATTAGCCTCTCTCCCGCGGAACAGGGAAGCGTCAGGCGAGGCAGTCGATTGCAAAGGAAAGAACTATGATCACGCCGCGCGGTGTGGCTCCTGCGCCCGAACCGCAGGACTATCTGGCTACGCTTCTCACTCTTGGAAGACTTCTGAACTCCAGCCTCGAACTCAATCAAGTTCTGGAGACTGCGATCGATCAAGTCATCTCCTTCGTGGGCGCAGAGCGCGGGTTCATCCTGCTTGTAGACGTTCAATCCGGACGAGTCTGGGGCGAAGCCGTTCGTAATCTGGACAAAAAAGCTCTGGAAGACACCCTCTCCGGTGCGGACGCGACAAACCGGGCTGAGATCAGCAAGACGCTTGTAGAGAACGTTCTGGACAGCGCTCAACCGGTTGTCTCGCACAACGCAATGGAAGATCCTCGTTTTGCCGGAAGGCAGAGCGTTCAACTTTCGAACCTGCGATCTGTCCTCTGCGTACCGCTTGTGGCTCACTCAGGCTTGCTTGGGGTCATCTATGTCGATAATCGCGTGAAATCGGGCGTCTTCACGGAGAGACACCTTTCGATGCTTTCCGCCTTTGCGAATCAAGCGGCGGTCGCCATCGAAAACGCCCGACTCTATGAGAACCTCCGGCACTCATTGGAGGAGCGAATCCAACTGCAGGACGCGCTCTACTCTCAAGAGACGCAAAGGCTCGCCCTTGAAGAGGCCAGTAGACTGAAGTCAGACTTCATCGGCTTCGTGGCGCATGAGCTTCGAAACCCTCTTACCACCATTCGCGGCTACGTTCAAACGATGATGCAGGACACCGAACACACACTGGGGCAAGAGGTCGTCGACGAGTTCTACGAAGCGATCGAGGCGGATGCAGATCGACTTCTGGATATGATCAATGAGTTGTTGGATGTCTCGCGTCTGGAAGCGGGACGTCCGCTCACCCTTGCAACGAAGGCTGTGGACATTCGCGCCCTTTGCGAGAAATTGGCAAGACGCCATCGTTTCTACAAGTTTTTCACCAGCCGACATCAACTGGTTGCAGACCTGGGCGACGATCTGCCGGAGTCTATCGAAGGGGACGAGGACAAACTCAACCAAATACTCTCCAACCTGCTCAGCAACGCAATCAAATACTCCCCGGAGGGCGGGGAGATCAGAATCTCCGCCCGGCGCGACGACGATTCGCATATTGTTGTTAAAGTGAAGGATCATGGCGTTGGAATGACGGAGGAACAGGCGACGCGCCTTTTCCGGCAGTATGAACGCATCGAAAGAGACGACATCAAAAAAATTCCAGGTACCGGCTTGGGACTCTATCTTGTAAAGAGTCTTGTCGAACTGCACGGCGGCACGATTCACGCAGAGAGCGCTCCCGGCGAAGGAAGTTCTTTCATTCTGCGTCTGCCGCTCACGCAAGCCTCCAATTAGCCTTCGAAGGCACGTCAAAACAGCCCTCTTTTTCACATTGAAGGAGGGCTGTTTTTTAATGACTCGTGTAACGCGACCAACAAATCCGTGTGTTGAAAGCGCCTGGCAAACTAACTGGCGTCCTGCGGACGTGAGAAATGCCGAAGCCGCCTTTATAGAACTTCGCTACGCGGCTACGCCGGAGCGGAAGCCCTATTTGAATAGTGAAACGTTTGATCTCAATAGCAAAGGACTAAAAAGATTTTCGATTATCAAACAGGATTCAGCGCATAAGAGTATAGCGACAAGACTCGGAAAGCTTGATATATTCATCTTTCTACATAACGATGCGAGACTACGCAGAAAAATTATCAATTATTCCAATAACTTCGCCAAAAAATAACTTTAACCTTGCAAGAGAATAGGGTTCCCGTCTCGAAGTTGCGATATCCAACCAACTAATAAGACACCGAAAACCTATGACTGACATTTTAGCCCTCATTCTCAAGTTTACATCGACATTGTCGTCAACAAAGTGTCGAAGATTGACAGACTCTTTCCGGTAATGCTCGGTATGACAGGACGGATTACAAAGTTGGGAATCTAACGCGGACTGACACAGGAGGAAGCTGCTGGACGGTTCATCGACGCTTTCACTCTCAAATCACTTGGCTGGCAGTTCAATAGGGTTTCTCTAACTCACTGTGAACTTGAAGTTGTGGTTTAATTGCGATGTTTGAGAAGAGATCAACAATTCCAAACATCGGGCTGATAGCCTGGTAACTGGCGAAAATTTGCGAAGGTATTGACTTGTAGAGCATAAATAATTGATGTTAAGCAGAGATATCTCAAAATTGTGTTTGATATCCTAATTTTGAACTTGTAGTGCGTAACGTCAGTAATTAACATCAACTAAACATATGTTGACGCTTCAATCGAGTGAAATTGAGCTCACATTGGAGCTACTGTTTAGTCTTAAATACCTCTTTTTCTTTGGGCGAACCTGACACAATTTCGGCGATGCAACCGTTCTCAAGTATCTCCGTCACCTTTAACTCAGCATTTGACTCGATACTTGTGAAACTCTCACCGATTACTATTCCTTTCTCTCTCCCAACATCCAAAAGCACTCTTTTTCCATCTGCAAGCACCTTCTGAACACTGGCGACCATACCAATATTGGTAAAGGTGACTTTTTTTCTTTGACCTTTTGCGAATGGCTCCAAACTCGCTGTAAGGCATTTGTTCAAAGCCCCATCTTGCTCACGTCTAAGTCCAACATCAGCTGACAATGCCTTTGGGTGGTCCGTTGTCGCCCACATTGAAGAGCCCCAAATGAGTTCATTTCCGGTGGAGTCATAGACATAGACATCAGCGCTTGCCCTTCCCCTAATCCTTTGACCCGAAAAAAAGTCCACATAGTAAGAAGATGTTAGTTCTTTAATCTTAACAATTAGTAGGTACCTAGCTCCAATTTTATCGGAAATTGGTTTCAGTACAGAAAATTTGACCCCTCTTTTTGTATCAAACGCACTGCCGGTAAGAAGTTGGT
>JAYVOT010000613.1:0-1540 GCA_043757795.1 Chthonomonadaceae bacterium
TCCGTGCCCATCTATGGCGACGACTACCAACGCGCTATGCCGATAGCCCAGAGGAAGTTGATACAAGAGTCCGACGACGTTGCCGAACGGCGATTCTACGGCGGTCCCTTCACACCGGATTAAGCTAATAGCGTGAGAGTGCGAAATTTCGTTCGCGCCGCAACGACGTTCCATTCGTTAGCTAATCCTTTTCATAGCGCTGTCCATCGTCCTGCGCCGTCGTGCTGACAGTTCGAGATGTAAAAGACCTTCGATTTTTACTTCCAGATCAAGGTCTGTCTGAATCCGTCCGGGACATTGATGCGGTCCTGCGGCACGACCTCTTTGCTTATAAGAACATCGGAGGCAACATGCATCGACAAGAATGGTTGTCCGCCGTAGAGCCGGAGATCGGGTTACCCCAGGCGTCGTTTGCGAAGCTCGCTTCTGTCGCCTGAGTTCCGGTGGTCGTCGCCTGAACCGTGCCCATCGCATCGAGGTGATACTGCCGGTTGAGTTGGGTTCCATCGCTTTTGGTTCCCGTGGCTCGGACTAGCCGGTC
The DNA here is from genome assembly GCA_043757795.1 of Chthonomonadaceae bacterium. GTDB lineage: Bacteria > Armatimonadota > Chthonomonadetes > Chthonomonadales > Chthonomonadaceae > JAYVOT01. The sequence goes on from JAYVOT010000613.1 coordinate 542, forward strand.
GGAGTGGGTGAAGAGTTCGCCTGAGGAGGGGGTGGGAGAGACGGATGCCGGGTCGAAACAGAAGCCGCTGAGGACGGCGTTTACGGAGGCTCCCCCGCCGGTGGTGTTGACGAAGTTGAGCTTGATGTGTCCCTTGAGCCTCCAGACCAGCCAGATACCCCCGGAGAAGGCGGAGATCGAGCGGATGTCGAGGAGGGCGCCGGTGTCTCCGTCGAGAACGTCGATGCGCTGAGTTCGGGATAGGTTGTCCCAATCGAGGCAGTAGAAGGCGACGTTGTGGGCGAGACCGTCGTTGAAGGTCAGATCGACGGTGAAGGAGGCGGCGGAGAACCAGTCTGCGGCGACCCTCGTGGTGGAGTCAATCGGGTATCAGGAGAGTGGAGCCAAACCGGTTGAACTGCTCAGACGAGACGAAAGGAGGATGAGCTAAAGTGGCTCAATTCTCAATCCAGTTTGGCAGCCCTCACCAATACGGAATAAAGTCGCCCGCAAACTGAAAGTCTGCAATTCGTTTTCCGAACCTATTTGAAGTGAAGTCCTCTAACTCATCAAGTGAAGCGAACCTATGTTCTTCTTCTAGTTGAACATCATCTTCATCCGGGTCAATATCCGCTTCAGCTATCGCTTTTCTTATTTCACGAATTACAACCAAATATGGGGCATTCTGTTTTTCATCCCTTAACTGTTTCCATGACGCAAACAGTTCAGGTTCACTGACTGGATCATGTGACGGGAATCGCGATGGTGAATCAACAACTATCCAGAGAGCGCCCAGGTAATCAGGATTGCCCGTATCGTAGGGGAAACCATAGCATCTTCTGACACTTAGATTTCGTTCTAACTCATGTTTATCCATTTTTATCCTTTTGATTTGGTGTAACTCGATAAATTAAGTTGGAATACTGTCACTTGGGAGTCCTATCATGGAGAATTGGCAGAGGTTTGTGACTGATGTCAGCCTTCCCTCTGTATTTTTCAGCAGAATATCCTGATAATACC
>JAYVOT010000614.1:0-1539 GCA_043757795.1 Chthonomonadaceae bacterium
TTATCCAGAATCAGCAGGGCGGGGCGACGTTGAAATTTTTGCGTGAGCGCGCCGAGAAGTCGCTGCCCAGAATCCTCGCGCACCATCAGAACAGAGGCGACGGTCTGAATTACAGACTCCGGGGAAGAGTGCGCAGAGAGGTCGATGAACCAGACATCCTCCATATCCGCCTTGCCTAGCCGACTTCCAACTGCAATCGCGAGTCGGGTTTTCCCAATGCCTCCCGAACCCATGAGAGTGACGAGTCGAGAAGCTCCGAGGAAGGAATAGACTTGATTGATCTCTTTTTCACGTCCGATCAGCTTTGAAATCGGATTGGGCAGGTTTGAATTTGTGGAGTTATTCGCTGCTTTCACAGGAATTCGGGAAGAAGATGTCTCTTGAGCTCCTTCGATCAACCGGTTGTAGAGGGTGACAGTATTTGACTGCAGTTCGGATTGCAAATGTTGAAGGATTCTACCCCGGAACTCTCGATATGCTATCTTGAGCGAGGCGATCTCTCCCTTTGCTGCGAGCGCCTCCAGGAGCGCACAGAGAGAAGTTTCGTTGAAGGAATCTACCGCCAGAATTTGACGACGATAAGCGATCTCCGATTCCAAATTTCGCTTTTTCCGATGCTCTTCCGCGAAGCGGTTCAAAGCAGTGTAGTACGTTTGCCGACGAATGGCGCGCTCGGAGGTCGCCCACTCTTCCTGACATCCTTCCAGAAACGCACCCCGGTAGAGTCGGAGAGCTTCAATCGCGACTTCCTCTTCAGCATGAATAGTTCGATCAAAAAGCACGACGTCGATCTCGCAATTTGCTGAGTCGAAACGAATCGTGCGATGGGTCGGGGTTTGAATTCTAATTGCCTGCGAACCGAGGGCTTTTCGGAGGTCTGAAAGAGCGAGTCTCAAATTTGCCAGCCCCTGAGATTCGAGGCTTTCGGGCCAGAGCGCACCTGCCAACCAGTTTCGATCTATCTCGAGGTCGTGGCGAAGAGCTAGGAGCGCAAGGAGCCAGAGACCCTTTCTGGTTCGCAATCGAGGCAGGGGGCGGCCCTCCAACAGAATGTCACAAGACCCGAAAAGTCTTACGACAAGAGGGGAAAAACTAGTTTTGCCATCCGACATTGGACCCTCTATCCTGAAATTGAAATATTATCGCAATATTTTCAGCTTTCTATCATCAATTTCCTCTATTTTGATAACGATCATGATAACGATTTTGATACGGGGGGTTTGATATAATGAAAGAGGTTGGAGTGATTTCGGGGGTTCGCTTCCCGGAAAAGCTATATTCCCTGGACGGCGTTAGACTCGCTCCGACCCCTTTTATACTACCGGCAGTTGATTTTTTCAAAGTTGCCTACCATCAATGTTGCTAGTTCATCCTTGTAGAGTGGCAAGATACTGATAGTAACTCTGGTGAACATTATGAAGAAAATGGACAGCATCCGAGGAAAGGATCGGATCGGAGCCATCATTTGCCGCTTTTGTCTCTTGGTAGCTCTCTAAAAAAAGAGACTGCTTCACCGGGTCGGATTTTCCTGGTATCAAA
>JAYVOT010000615.1:0-1538 GCA_043757795.1 Chthonomonadaceae bacterium
GTTCGCTTGCGAGGGGCTTATCCTGTCTATTCTTTATATGACGCAACGAACGATTAATGACTTTCTTACGTGGATTGATTTCAATCGAAACCGAAAAGCATTTAAATTTGGACATAGCGTAGGATGCGCGAGGACATTTAGGTTTTCACAAGCGAGAGAGTGCAGATGCGGATCGACATTATCACTGTTCTTCCGGAGATGGTTTCAGCCGCTTTGGAACACAGCATTATCAAACGCGCTATGGAACGAGGGCTGATCGACATTCGCGTCGTCAACCTGCGCGATTACGCTTTTGACAGGCATCGCACCACTGATGACGTCCCCTACGGCGGCGGCGGCGGCATGGTGATGAAGATTGAACCGATCGCTCGCGCGTTGCAAAACCTGTTGCTGGAGCATGAAAAAAGTCCGTTGCAAAGCGTGGAGTACGAAACCGAACAAGATGTTCATTCGTCGATAGATTCGACAGTTCAAACCAACGACTTGGATTGGATTGAAACTCTCGAAAAATTCAAGGCCAATCGATCTAAGAAAAGCCTTCGCATCGTTCTGACGGACCCTAGAGGCGCGGTTTTTACTCAAGAAACAGCAAAACTATGGGCGAAGGAAGAGCGACTTATCCTAATTTGCGGACGCTATGAGGGAGTTGACGAGCGAGTTCGTAAATTTCTAGCGACCGACGAAGTCTCCATCGGAGACTACGTTTTGACCGGAGGCGAACTGCCCGCTATCATTATTGCAGACGCTCTTACGCGATTGCAAGAGGGAGCTCTGGGCGACGCTGAAGCTCCGGACAAAGACACTTTTGCGGGCGACCTTTTGGAATACCCGCACTACACCCGCCCGCAGAGCCTCTACGGGTTGGAAGTTCCGGAGATACTCTTCTCCGGACATCACGCTCGGATTGAGACGTGGAGGCGATGGCATCAGTTGACAGCGACGCGAGAGCGACGCCCTGATTTATTCGCTAAAGTTGTTCTTTCCGAACTTGACGCAAAAATCCTTTCAGGGACGGAGCCTGTCGCTCCGCCCGATCCAAAGGCGATTCGACGCGCAGCTGCATTAGCCGCCGAACCTAAGAAGGAAGAGGCTCCTTCAACCGGTGAGAATCTACGCATAGATCACGAAATGGGACTACAATAGAACCCCAACATGGGGCATGAGGAAACTAATGGCTTTAGGATATGAGACGATTCTTGAGATCGAAAGAGCGGAAATAGTCCGTTCGACTGAGATCTGGGCGGCAAATGAAAACCGACGCAAAGCGCAGGAAGCGAAAGAGAAAAAAAGGACTTTCACCGATGCGGACAAAGTCAGCATCGAACAGAGAGTGGCGCTTCCCAAATTTCGCGCCGGCGACACCGTGAAAGTTCACGCGAAAGTCGTCGAAGGCGATAAAGAGCGAATTCAGGTCTTTGAAGGCATCGTTATCGCGCAGAACAAATTCAGCAACCGAGCCGTCTTCACGGTTAGAAAAATCTCTCACTCCGTCGGGGTCGAGAGAACTTTCCTGATGCACTCTCCGCGAATCGAAAAAA
>JAYVOT010000616.1:0-5595 GCA_043757795.1 Chthonomonadaceae bacterium
TGATGTGCCGACCGGAATACTACGGTTTGAAGTATGAGATCAATCCCTGGATGAAAATCGAAAACGCGCCGGATGCGCCTCTCGCTTTGAAACAGTGGAATGAACTCTACAAAACGATCACGGAAAAATGCGGCGCGCAGGCGGAGTTCGTGCTGCAATCCGAGAATTGCCCGGATATGGTTTTTACTGCGAACGCAGGATTGATTCGCAACGATATTGCTCTCTTGTCTCGATTCAGACATCCGCAAAGACAACTTGAGGAGCCGGGATATCGGACCTGGCTGGAATCCGCAGGCTACGAAGTGATCCTTCCTGACCCGAATTGCAATTTTGAAGGAGAGGGCGACGCTCTGTTCGTAGGAGATACTCTGTTGGCAGGTTACCTCAAAAGGAGCGACATCCGGGCGCATCGTTGGATTTCCGAAACTTTGGGAATCCCCGTTCTCTCCCTCCAATTGAGCGATGATCGCTTCTATCACCTCGACACTTGCCTGTTCGCACTCGACGGTCGCACGGTTGTCTATTTCCCTGACGCTTTCGACGAGTACGCAAGAAAAGTCATCGAGAGAAATTACGATACGATCTCAGTTTCTGAAGAGGAGGCGTTGCGATTTGGGTGCAACTCCGTGGTTTTGGAAAATAAAATCGTCATGCCCGCCGGATGTCCGAATCTGATTGCAAGGCTTGAGGAGAGAGGGTATGAGATCTATTCAGTGGAGATGAGCGAGTTTTTGAAGGCGGGAGGCGCTTGCAAGTGTCTGACTTTGCACCTCAGGGATCAGGAATAGCGCTTAAGCCCGCATTCCGTCCGCCCGGTACCTCGCCGTCAATATAGAGCCGAATGAGGTCATCCGGTTCTCGTCCTCGAAGGCGAGCGAGTTTCTTCGTAGGTCATTGGGTTGGATAGTGCATTCTGATCCTCCCCCATTTTCAGGACAGTCGATTAAGCCGCTATTTGCCTCTAAAATTGTTGATGTTGACGCTCGAATGCTTCAGAGCTGACATACCCTAGCGCCGAATGACGCCGCTCCCGATTGTACCAGACTTCAATCCACCGGAAGATCGTTGCACGCGCCCCTTCCCCAGTTGCTTAAGAATAACGATGGATCAACTCGCGCTTAAAAGATCGGTAATTAGCCAGGCGGACGGGTTCGCGCTTAAACTCTCATGTATAGGTTTTCCGTTCAGTCATTTGTGTCCTCGCTTTCTGTATTCTTTCTGAAAGAAGTTTACACTTTGCGAGATAATAACGTTAACTCACTGACTGTATATTCGGGGGAAGGTCATTCACACGTCGACGATATTCAGAGTATTGAGATTATCACGCCATGCAAAAAGAGTCAAGGGCTTTCGATAAATGGTTGAAACATGTTTTCGACTGAACCAAATTTCCGATGTTCGATCAATAGGTCATGATTCCGAGCGCGGGTAAATCTCTATTTTGAAACTCTCTTTCCCTTAAAATTATAGGACGGCGTTTCAGCTTCCGGAGCTAAGTCGTAATAATTCAAGTTCCATAACTTCAGAAATGAACAAAGTGACGCTAAGAAAAACATCCTCCGCTTTTGCAAGCGGAGGATGTTTTTGAGCTTAAACCGAGGATAACTCTCAGTCGTCTTCGGGGCGCGGTCCGACGCTGATGCCTTCGACGGTTGCGCGTTTCGCAACACGAACCGTCGCATCGCCGGTCACGAAGAGTTGGCAGGAGAGCCGGAACTGTTCGATCAGTTCCGGCTCTTCCAGAGCTTCCTTTTCGACTTCGCTCTGCTCAGGAAATGAGCCTGAAACGACTTCCACCCGGCAGGTGGTGCAACGGGCCATCCCGCCGCAACGGTGCAGAACGTCGATTCCATTGTCTTCCAATGCAAGAACAAGTTTCTTACCGGCTTCAACCTCAAACGTCTTCTCGCCCTCAACAGTTACTTTCGGCATTTCAATCTCCTTATCGGGTTGGAAAAATATCTCTCCCGGACAGTCTTGAATAGAGGTCGGGCGGGAGAAGATCGCGCAATCATCCGGCAGGCTATCTTGAGCCGGCCATCTGTTTTTCGTTTCGTCTGCGCAGGCTCATGTCCAGAATGCGCTTTCGCATTCGGATGTTCAGCGGCGTCACTTCAACAAGTTCATCAGGACCGATGTATTCTATCGCTCGGTCAAGCGACATCTCCGTGTAGGGAGTAAGGCGAATCGCGACGTCAGCGTTGGAGGATCGCATATTCGAGAGCTGCTTTACCTTGCAGACGTTGACTTCAAGATCTGAGTCTCGAATGTGCTTGCCGACGATCATGCCCTCATAAACCTGAATGCCGACCGGCACGAAAAGAGTTCCTCTGTCTTCCGCATTGAACAGTCCGAACGGGTTCGTCGTGCCGCTCTCAGTAGCGATCAGCGAACCATTGTTGTGCTTGCCGAGGTCTCCTGCAAAGGGTCGATAGCCATCAAAAAGAGTGTTGATGACTCCTGTCCCGCGCGTGGCGGTAAGGAAGTCGTTTCGGAAGCCGAGCAGTCCGCGAGTAGGAACGAGATAAGTGAAATAGACGCTGCCTTTAGCGAGTTTCATGTCCAGCATTTCGCCTTTGCGTTGTCCGAGCGTCTCGACGACAACCCCCTGATGCTCTTCGCTGACTTCGATCTCCACTCGCTCATACGGCTCGTGCTTGCGTCCGTCTTCGTCGTAATGAAAGATGACTTCCGGCTGCGCGACTTGCATCTCATAGCCTTCGCGTCGCATCGTTTCGATGAGGATCGCGAGGTGAAGCTCGCCTCTGCCGCTGACAAGGAAGCTGTCCATCGTCTCGGCTTCTTTAACCCGGAGCGCAACGTTGGTTTCAAGCTCTTTGAAGAGTCTTTCTCGCAATTTTCTACTTGTGGACCAGGTTCCTTCTCGTCCTGCAAGAGGAGACGTGTTGACCCCGAAGGACATCTGAAGGGTAGGCTCATCCACTCGCACGGAGGCGACCGCTTTCGGCATTTCCCTGCTCGCTACCGTTTCGCCGATCCCAATGTCGGGAAGTCCGCTGAGAATGCAGATTTCGCCTGCAAAAACCTCTTCCTGCTCCGTCTTTTTCAAACCTTCGTAAATGAAAGTTCCCACGACTTTGCCGGTGCGAATATCTCCATCCCTGTTCACGATCGCCACCTGGTCGTTGGGCTTCACCTTGCCCGCATGAATTCTACCGATCCCGAATCTGCCCCGGTAGTCGTCATAGTCAAGGCTCGTAATCATCATTTGGAAGGGGGCTTCCGGGTCGCCGACCGGGGCGGGAATATGGCTGACGATCGTCTCGAAGAGGGGTTTCAGGTCCGTGCCCGGAATGTTGTGATCGAGTGTTGCGAATCCCTGTCGCGCTGCGGCGAAAACGATGGGGAACTCAAGTTGCTCTTCGGTTGCTCCAAGCTCTACAAACAGGTCGAAAGTCTGATCCACGACCCAATCCGGCCGGGCGTCGGCCCTGTCGATCTTGTTGATTACCACGACGACTTTATGCCCCATCGCAAGGGCTTTCGAGGTGACGAATCGTGTTTGAGGCATTGGTCCGTCAACTGCATCCACCAATAGAATCACGCCATCGACCATACCCATGACTCGCTCGACTTCGCCGCCGAAGTCCGCGTGCCCGGGGGTATCGACAATATTAATTTTGTAGACGTCAGGCTCTCCGCCGTTTTTAGAAGAAATGGCATAAGAAACCGCCGTGTTTTTTGAGACGATGGTGATACCGCGCTCGCGCTCAAGGTCGTTCGAGTCCATGACTCGTTCAGCGAATTCCTGGTTGGCTCTGAATACGTTTCCCTGTCTAATGAGTCCGTCAACGAGGGTTGTTTTTCCGTGATCGACGTGGGCGATGATGGCGACGTTTCTAATTCTATTCTGTGCGTACTGGCTCATTGTTTCTTCGGGTCGTTTCTGCGCGATTTTGCGCGAATAAGTCATGAACGGAGAGATATCCGCTGCAAATATGAAATGACTGATAATTATCAATTTACTGTATTCAATTAGGCAATGCTGCTGCGCCAAACTATAAATTGAGCGTCGGGTTAGCTCCGCCTCGACGAAATCCGAATAAATCTTTTTGGGCGCTCGAATCGGATGAACAAACGTTCATGAAAACGCACAAAAACGACGCGGCTTCCAACGCCGCGCCCCTTCGGTTTGCGCCTATTCGAGTCCAACGAGACGATTATACCACAATTGCCGCAAATAACGGAATTTGACTTTGGAAGTCAACTTCGCGGCACACGGCTTCTCAAGAAAATCGCTAAGCGCCGCCGCCGAAACATCCTCCTGACGCGAGTGCGCCAAGTACTGTCAGTAACCCGCTGAAAAACAAGCGTCTTCCTGACGCGATAGTGCGAAATGCGGAAGGCTTCTTTTACGCCGCAAGCCCGTTTCATATCTGAAGGATTTGAAACGGGCTTGCGCCATCGAGCTGCGTAGTTGATTGCCGACATCTCATGACGATTCGAAACATTGAGGTCGTCTTGCCGGTTTGCGGCATCGCCTCTCTGAACGCGCCCTTCAGATTTTGAGGCTCGCAGCGCCGAGAATTCGTCGGCTTTTATGCTCCTGAACGAAGACGATGACATGACTCGGTTCCGAGGCGAAGTTGTAAAACCCCGGGTTGAGCTTGGTGTTGCCGGAATAGGAGGTTTTCCCCGAAATCGTTCCGACATTTCTCAACACTCTCACTATGGAGACATGATCGAGCGAGCTTCCGCTGTTTTCGCCCGCCCTCACTTTTGAGTTAGCTCTGTCTTGAATAAGGGCGGCGAAAACCTCCGCTTCGTCACCCTTTTGAACAGCAGGGAGGCTGTCGATCGTGAAAGGGATGCTAACCATAGGTTTATCCGAGGCGCTTCTATTTGCAGGGTTGTCTTCAATCGTGATTACTGCTTTGGGTTGCTTGGAGGCTTTTTCGATGCTTTGTCGAGCGACCTCTTCTTCGCTCCCAACGAACTCTTTCTGTCCGTCAATCACCATCTGAGGCGTATATATGGAAGCGAGACGCATCTTCCGAGCGTATTCGCGCTGTCGATTCGTGTATACCTCCGAAGAGAAGGGGTCTTTCCAACCCAGGCTGTTCCAATAATCCACGTGCTCGCTCAGGGCGATGATGTTCGCCCCGGAGACATTCTGCTCTCTAATGAGTTTCGCAAGAACTTTATCGGCGGAAGGGCAACTTGAACAGCCTTCGGATGTGAAAAGCTCCACGATCACAGGAGACCCTTTCCCAGGTTTCATTTCGCCTGCGTTCGCTGAAGTCTCTTTTGCATGGTATGCCAGCCACCCGCCTCCAAGAAGCGCCGCTGTCAAGAGCGATATTGATACGATTTTCATTTCCAAATTCTCCATGGACTCCTGAACTCGAACTGAGCAGGAGCGAAAAAACTCTCAAGTTGGGTTGTTGGTAATAGTATGTTCTCGTTGAAGAATCTGGTTCCTGAGCGTTTTCAGTACTTTCAAGAATTGTATTTTGGATTACACGGTTCTACGGGTAATTCATTGCTCTTATTCTTATACGTCCGCATGTTCGATTGACTTACGCCGGGCGAATCTGCAATACTTTAGCCATGTTTGAAGAAGCGGCAAAAACT
>JAYVOT010000617.1:0-5595 GCA_043757795.1 Chthonomonadaceae bacterium
GTTAAGTTGTTGGGTCAATTGTAACACAAAACTTCTCTTTTTTCAAGGCGACTCAGGTTGCCGGAGTTTTCCGCTGCCGACGGATTGCATCGAAAGTTCGACGCTAGAGACACTATGTTTGGTTCGCTCAAGCTCCCTGAGGCGTTATCGGTCTCTTCAAATATTTATCCTGAGAACCTTGAGACAAAGCTTGATTCAACCGGGTTTCACGACCTTTTGGCTCAAAAATCGGGCTCAATCGAGTTCCTCTTCCACCTGAATTCGACGCAAGTCTGCCGGACATCGGCCTCATGGAAGGCAGAATGCTCGCGACTCCGGTGGAGACGTCTCGCTTCTCCGCAACTGTCGCAATCTGAGAACCGCCATGAAACCCCACTAATGCGTGAAATTCAGAAACGGAGGTATAGTTTTTACATAAACGTGAGTCTGCCCTCAATGGACTTCGTGAATTGAAATACCCGGTGAGAGTCGGGCTTATTCTATCTATCAAAAATAAGAAGATTGTAGGCGGCTATGGCGGTTGTGCTCGAAAAATTCTCATTGGAACGGGCGGCTTCAGCAGCAACTTCTGATACTTCTGGCGTATATCGTCGTTTTTTCGAGTGTCGTCGCGCTCGGCGCAATGCGTGAGCGTGAATATGGGAGATCGGACACTTCTCCGGAAATGTTGCAGGAAACTTCGGAATTCACACAGGCGACAAACTTCTCACGCCTATCATTTCATCTTTTCGGCGTGTTCGGACTTCTTTACCTTACACTCGTTGGGGCGCGTCCGGAATGGGAACTCTGGCTTGCGGCAGGCGCGGCGTGGGGGCTGGAGCAGGGCGTGGGAGAGTTTTCAAGGCAACGAATTAAAGTCTGAACGTTTCGACCAACTCCTTTCGACATGATTTTATCGCCGCATTTTATGATAAACTGTTTCATAGCGTCTCCTCTGTTGCTGGCGGTTGCGGTAAACTTATCATACGACGAGAGAGACGTTAGTTGCTTTTTTGGTTGCGGCTACGCCGCGCTAGGAAAATTTTGAAAAGAAAACCTACAAGGACACAAAACAACGCGTGAAAATAACAACGCAATTATATCTCGGAGACAGTAAAGAACAGCTAAAGCTTCTTCCTGATAGCTCTGTTGATCTCATCGTGACATCCCCGCCGTATGCCGATCAAAGAAAGAGCACGTATGGGGGAATTCATCCTGACAAATATGCGGAGTGGTTCCTGCCTATCTCAGAGCAATTAATGCGAGTTCTAAAACCGACAGGCACTTTTGTCTTGAATATAAAAGAAAAAGTGGTTGAAGGCGAACGCAGCACCTATGTTATGGAACTCATTCTGGAGATGCGTAAACAGGGATGGCTCTGGACGGAAGAGTTCATTTGGCATAAGAAGAACTGCTATCCGGGAAAGTGGCCCAACCGTTTTCGCGACGCGTGGGAGAGGGCGTTGCAGTTCAATAAAAACCGAAAATTCAATATGTATCAAGATGAAGTGATGGTTCCAATGGGCAACTGGGCGAATTCGAGACTGAAAAACCTTTCTGATACGGATAAAATTCGCGACAACTCCAAAGTAGGGAGCGGGTTCGGCAAAAATATTTCAAATTGGGTAGATAGAGACAAAGCCTACCCGACCAATGTTTTGCACTTAGCGACCGAATGCAACAATAAAAACCACAGCGCCGCTTTTCCGGAGGAACTGCCGGAATGGTTTATTAAGCTCTTTACGAAAGAGAACGACGTCGTGCTAGACCCGTTTATGGGATCCGGGACGACTTTAATCGTTGCGAACAGGCTAAAACGAAACTCGATCGGAATTGATGTGGTTCCTGAGTACTACGAGATGGTAAACAAAATGTTGAAGCCTGTCGAACTTTACCTATTTGAGAACAAGGCGGAATATGAAAAAACTGAATCTCGCTGATGTCACTCAATATGTCGAGGAGAACATCGGATCATTTCACAATAAACGAATTCAAAGCCTTGATACCTTGAAGCTAATTCAGGTTCTCAAACGAAAGAATCCGTATCTGTTCAAAGCGAAATATGTTTTGACTGCGAATGAAATCATAAAGAGCCTGGTGGAAGCGCACATTTCATCGAACGAAGAAACTATTTTCGGAGACTGGTTGGAAGGTCTTGCAATCTTCATCAACGCCAAAGTTTACGAGGGGCGCAAATCCGGAATAGTCGGTATTGACCTTGAATTCGATAATGAAGGAGTCAGACACATTGTAACGATCAAATCGGGCCCGAATTGGGGCAATAGCTCCCAAATAGCCAAATTGCAGTCAGACTTCAGAACAGCGAAAAAAACTCTGAGGACAAGCAATTCTCAGCTGCAAATCGTTGCAGTGAACGGTTGTTGTTACGGCAGGGACAATCGACCGGACAAGGGCGAATATTTCAAATACTGCGGTCAACGTTTTTGGGAGTTTTTATCCGGTGACAGCGACCTTTTTACAGCGATTATTGAACCGATAGGACATGGAGCCAAAGACCGTAACGATGAGTTTTTGAACTCCTATTCGATGATGATGAACAAGTTCACGAGGGACTTTGCGATTGAGTTTTGCAAAGAAGACGGCGAGATCGACTGGGACAAATTGGTGCGTTTGAACTCCGCTAAAGATGCATAATATCAACTGTGAATTGAGGGCTGAACGAGAATGAAAGGCGAGTTATGACTGCTTTTTTAATTGCGGACATCGAAGTAACGGATCCCGAAGGATTCGAAGAGTATAAGAGGCTGGCGAATGGCACGATAACCGCATACGGCGGCAAATACGTCGTACGAGGCGGAAACTTTGAAGTTTTAGAAGGAGATTGGTCTCCGCGCCGCATCGTCATATTGGAGTTCCCAACCATGTCCTCGCTTAAAGCTTGGTACGCTTCGCCAGAGTATGCGCCGCTGAAGCGTATTCGAGAACAGTCTGCAAACTGCCGGTTCGTGATTGTCGAAGGGTTGTGATTAAAAATCTCACCCCTGCTTCCTCCCCGACCTATTGGGATGACAAGTTTCTCACTCCGCCGAAACGGCATAGACGGCATCTTTATACCAGAAGCTGATCTTCTTTCCGCTGGGCATCCAATGCGCCATTTGAAAGCCGTCCTCCTGTTTGCCGCTCAGCATCTCGCCGCAAATTTCGTGCATGTTCCCCCCGTCCAAATCAGAGACTTTGAGGTTGACGCGAAACTGCAAATCACGTCGGAATACCAGCTGATCCAACATCAATTTGATCGCTCGCGCCGGATCGGGGTTGACATTGACCGTCTTCCATAGCAGACGCTTTCCATCCGGACTCATCTCAATCTGCTTGACGAGAAGCCCCTGAGGGATATTTTTGAACTTAAAGGTAGCGATCTTCTTTGTTTTAATGTCTATCAGCGAATAATCGGAAACGTAGAATGAAAACGAGGGCTGATCGACAATCATCGCTTCCCCGTTTGAATTCACTCCAAGGAGTTTGGGGAGTTGATTCGAAACTGAAAATGGAAGTTCAACCTCATCAAGCTGTTTGTCTTCGAGCGACCTGACCCTGAGAGTAGTCTTTTTCTTCGCGGCATCATTCGAAATTTCCAAAAAGCTTTTACTATCCGTCATCCACGCAACTCGATGGGCTAGATAAGAAAAATATATATTTCGATTGCCTTGTGTTTGTTTTGCGCCGGGTTTGACAGTATTTTGCCACATCATATTGCTATCGCGAGTGGTTGCGACGATCATTGAAAATTCATTTCCGTACAAACCTCTGTGCAATCGACGAACAACTGCCGTAGTTACATCAATCAAAGCATATTCGCCGGAATCTTCAAGAAACATCCATTTTCCATCCGGCGAGAGTCGGGGTTCTTCCAATGTGGACTTTTGAACGGAATTGAGGGAAAGCGGCTTGTTTGAAATCGTCAAGCCCGTTTTGGAGTCAAGTATCTCCAACTGAATCGAAAACGAACCTTTTTGATTGAAAGCAAACGGCGTTCTCAAGAGTGTCCCATCCGGCAACCAGTGATGATCTAAAATCATGCTGTTATCCGCCATGACGATTCCCATACCGGGATTGATGCGAGGGATGGGACTCTGGGAGATTTTCGTTTTTTGCCAGGACGCAATTCGTTCAGCGCGGGAGATCATTGTTTCGGCAGGAGTTGAAATAATCATTAAATACAACAAAACGAAAGCGGCGATTCCAAGTATTCCCCCAATCAACCACTTTGCAATGCCAGGTCGTTTTTTATCAAGAATCTCTTTTTTCAAAAGCCGTCTCCTTGCCGGAAGCCGTCGTTGAACTCCGGGTTATCTTCAACGCTATAATCGATACTCAAAGCGAAGCGTCCTGAAGACATTCCAAGTTAATGCAATATTAGACGAAAGCAAAGACGGGCATGGGTTCACTATTTTTTAAATAAAATGATTAAAAGATCAATTTGTGGCGGTGCAACATAATCCCTTCTAAAAGCCCGATACAGATGAAAGTCATCAGGATATTGCTTCCGCCATAGGATAGCAGCAGTAGAGGGACTCCCGCGACAGGAACCACTCCGACATTCATGCCGATGTTTTCGAGTATGTGAAAAGCGAACATGCTCACGATTCCCGTCGCGATGAGTTTGCCGTACGGGTCTTCATCAGCAAGAGCCACGATTCTGATGCAACGCCAGAGCAGCCAAGCATACAGCGAGATCACCGCGATGCAACCCACGAAGCCGAACTCTTCCCCCACGCTGCTGAAGATGAAATCCGATTCCTTTTCAGGCAATCCCTTTCTGGCGATCACTTGACTATGCAATAAACCCTTCCCAAAAAGCCCTCCGGAGCCGATTGCGATTCTTGCCTGATTCGTCTGATAAGCGATTCCGTTCACGTTGTCGTTGGGATGAAGATAGGCTTCGATGCGCTGCTGTTGAAATGACTTCATCCCGATACCTGTAATCAACATGAACGTCAATCCGCCCGCCCCCACTGCGGCGATTGCAGCAAGATGCTTTAACTTCGCCCCTCCGACAAAAAGCATTCCGAACCAGATCACGACGATGACGAGAGCCGTTCCGAGGTCCGGTTGGCTTTTGATAAGCAGTACGGGCGCCGCAATAAAGATCATTGAGAGAAAGAGAGTCAGCGGTTCGTGCATTTTCTTCTTGTATCTCGCCAGAAACGCCGCAAGAGTCAGAATCACGATCACTTTTGCGAATTCGGAGGGCTGATACCGGAACCCCGCTATGCTGATCCACCGTCCTGCGCCGTTCAAATCAGCATGGAACATCGGCAATTTCACTAATATCAGTTGAAAAAGATTGAGGATATAGAGGGGCCAAATGAGACGTTCATAGAAATGGAAATCGACGAAAGCCGCCGCCAGCATCGCGACGGTGCCGATAGCCAGCCAACGTATCTGCGCCATATGCATAGGTCGCGCTTCCATTCGAGTCGCCGCGTAGATTAGAAAGACGCCTGCGATTCCGAGCACATAGACGAGAATCAACAGAGGGATGTCAATGCGTTTTCGTGTTCTAATGTCTATCATATCCGGAAAGTCTCCTGTTTTACAATGCGTGATAAAGAGTATACTCTATTGCTAGAGGAGCTGAAAGGAGTTTGAATT
>JAYVOT010000618.1:0-1535 GCA_043757795.1 Chthonomonadaceae bacterium
CTTTTTGTGGTCGATCCTCGGAGTCCAATTCACATGGGGATTCACGATCGGCTTGATCGTCGGACCCAAAAAAGGAAACCGAAAACGGCTCTGGTGGAGCCTGCTGACGATTTTCATGCCGCTTTTTTTGATAGGACCTATCTGCTTCGCCCTTGCCATGCACAGTATGTTTCTAGCGGCGGCGTATGGAGCGATCTTCACGATGATCCTGGCTTGCGAAACCTACTGCGGCATCCTCCTCGGTGCGAAACTGCACTCCCGATATCGCTGAGGTTTAGAGCCTGAGTTGAGATTTGAGCGCAAGCGTCGTTCCGATCAAACTCGTTTTTCTCATGGGGGCGCATGGGGCCTGGTGGTCTTCCCGGTCTTCAAAATCGCGTGGGGGGTTGGCTACTCCAATCCTCGGTGGGTTCGATTCCCACACGCTCCCGCCAACTTTTAAAGGAGATAGTCCGCTCATTTTGAGCAGGCTATCTCCTTTAAATCATTTCGGTTTAATATTGGATCGTTACCATGCGGATGGCTTGCTGAAAGAACCGCGAGCATCTGACAGCGTGTTCGGGAAGAGGCTAGAACTTAGATGAATTGTTCTAATGTCAAAAAATGATGAAGCGACACTCTTCAATTGGGCGCTAGGAAATTTTCCCATGTGGCGTGTAAATAAATACTGGTTTCCCGATCTCCTTCACAACAATTCGAACCGCTTCAACTAAATCCGAATCGTTTGAAAGTACAAGAGCGGCATCAAATTTAGCAAGATGGGCGTCATGTACCATATGAACAGCCAAATTAACATCCGTTCCCTTTTCTTCCGAACGGTATACTTTCACCATATTGGGACGCATGTCGGCGGTATTCGCTCCTTGGGATATTAGCGTATTGAGTTCATCTACTGAGGCGGCTTCGGGGAGATAAACTGGTTTTGTCAGAAATTTCCCTTTGATAATTTCTAACAGCTCAAGCGTTCCCAGCGCTCGCCAGTAGATCATCTGTCTAAAGGGTTGCCCCGTGTCGGAACTGCGAGTGTCGAGTTTAGCTGTGAAGTATTTGATTCTTTCAATCGTATCTGATGGTCGTAGGTGTTGGGAGAGTTTTAGAAGGTCAAGCCACTTATAGTTCGTCTTCTTCACTGCGCCGTTGTAAAGATTGAATCCGTCTATGTAGACCCAAATTTTCAATGGAACCTCCAAAGAAGCAAAGACCGCCCGAAGGCGGTCTCGCAGTCTACGCCTCAGCGCAAACGGGGTTAAACTTATTATAGACTAAACTCAATCAAAAGTCAATTGGCTTCGAACAAAAGTCTTGAAAACAATGGAGAGTTCGTTAGGAAGATTTGCATTTGACAATCGGACTAGGCTTCCAGCTTTTTCGAACATCGTGCAACTGTGTCACGTTTCGCTATCGACTAAGAGTTTCTAGCCGCAGTCGCTATATCGAAGAAGCTCTGCACGGCGTAACAGCCCGCAACTATGCGCTAAATCTCGTCGAACCGAGGCATAGCGCTGTTGGAAACTTTACGCACGAGCTTACGGAGA
>JAYVOT010000619.1:0-1533 GCA_043757795.1 Chthonomonadaceae bacterium
AGCACGACCGCTCTCTCAATGGCGTTTTCCAACTCTCGCACGTTTCCCGGCCATTTGTATGCCATCAAACGCGCCCAGGTCTCTTCCGGAACTTTCGAGATTGCGCGAGCGTTTTCCTGGTTGAATTTCTTCAAAAACCCTTCGACAAGAGCTGGAATGTCTTCCGGACGATCGCGGAGCGCCGGAAGAAAGATCGAAACGATATTCAAGCGGTAGTAGAGGTCAGCGCGGAAAGTTCCTTTTTCCACCTCTTTTTCCAGGTTTTTGTTCGTTGCCGCAATCAAACGAACGTCTACTTTGATGGTTTTAGTTCCCCCGATTCGCTCAAACTCCCATTCCTGAAGCACTCTCAAGAGTTTGATCTGGACTTGTGCGGGTATGTCACCGATCTCATCAAGAAAAAGAGTTCCCTGATGCGCCATTTCAAATCTCCCCGGCTTTGCAGTGATCGCTCCGGTGAAGGCGTTTTTTTCGTGACCGAAGAGTTCGGATTCCAACAATGTCTCCGGCAAAGCGGCGCAGTTCACCGCAACGAAAGCTTTTCCGGCGCGGGGGCTGCTGTAGTGCAGAGCCTTCGCGACAAGCTCTTTCCCGCAACCGCTTTCCCCCCGCACAAGAACAGTCGCTTTGCTCTCCGCCGCTCGCTCCACGACCTTGTAGACATCCTGCATTTTTCCGCTTACGCAGTCCAATGATTTTATCTTCACATTGGATTTAACCTGTTGGCGCAACTCCTGATTCTCCCCAAGCAACTCTCTATGCTCAAGGGCTTTTTTGATTATCATGCGCACTTCGTCGATATCAAAAGGTTTGGTAAGGTAGTTGAAGGCGCCTAATCGCATCGCTTCAACGGCGGATTTAATTGAGCCGTAAGCGGTGACAATCACCGCCGAACAGTGCGGATGCAATTGCTTGACTTTTTGGAGAAGCTCTACGCCGTTGATGTCCGGCATGATAAGGTCTGATATCAGCAGGTCTATCTGTTGCGTCGTGGCGAACTCCATCGCTTTTCTGCCGTTTTCCGCAGTCAATACGTTGTAGCCCTCCTTAGTGAAGAGGGCTTCCAGAACGCGTCGAATGTTCGGTTCGTCGTCAGCGATCAAAAGAGTGTATGAGTTTGCGGGTTTTTGAGTCATAAGCGTTTTTGGGTAGCATGCTTTAGGAAACATCGGGAGTTGAGAATCGCTTTCCTGCATTGAGATTGGTATTCTAGCTCTCCGCCCAGGCAGTTCTCCATAATCCCTTCCTAACTGTAAGGATCCGGAAACGTTCCCGGCGCGCTTCCAACGACGGGAAGCTCTTCTAGTAGCGAATCTGAGTGATCATAGGGCGGTTCTATAGGCAACCAGACGCTGAAGCAAGTCCCTTTGTCCTCTTCGCTTTCCACTTCCACTCTTCCTCCGTGTTGCGTAACTATTTTCAGGACGATCGGCAACCCGAGTCCTGTTCCTTTCACTCTAGTAGTGACGAAGGGACGAAAAATACGTTCCAAATCTTTCTTGGGTATCCCGATGCCTCTATCCCTAAAACGGA
>JAYVOT010000620.1:0-5581 GCA_043757795.1 Chthonomonadaceae bacterium
ACTTTGCGGGGATGGCATTTAATCGCATCTCCATTGGCAAAAGCTGCGTAGAAATCGACCTGTCCGCGTACTGCCGCAACGAAGTCCTGTCTGTTCAGAGTTTTGTCTTGATTTTGGATGCGGTAGATCTCCTGAGCTTGAACTTTCGCCGTTTCAATAAGACCGTCTTTCGTGTGCCCCGTCGCTATCAGTTTGATAGGAAGCTGAGCGGGCTTCGCATTCGCGCTTGCCGTCAGAAGCAGAAACGCCTCAGTGCGGTCTGCGGAGATCTCCGCCGCTAAGGCGGTGACTCCCGGCGGGAGATCTTCTGCGCGCACTGTTACGTCTCCTATCAATCCGTCTCTCCGAAGGACGATCACTTCGACCGCCGTCGTCAGATTGGGGCGCAGGGTGATGTTCGCCGGTCGAGCGATGACTTCGAGTCGCGGGTGCGCGAGATGCGCTTCAACCGCGTAGATGAACTCTTCGCCGCCTTTGCCGCTCGCCTCTTCAATCTTCAAGCTATAGGTTTTGCCGGCGTCCAGATGGCGTCTCATCCGACCGTCGTTGCCTGTTCTTTCGATCTGCTTTCCCCCAGAATCGAGGAGAGAGTAGACCATGTTGCCGGGTGAGTTCAGGCGCCCGTTGTAACCTTCAAAATCGTAATCCCCATCGCCAGTGACAGCGAAAACTCCTGTCTCTCCGGCCTTTCGAATAATCCCGGTGAAGGCGGAGGGCAGGGCTATCGGGGCGGAAGCCTTTGACTCATCCGACGCAACAGGAAACTCTGAGATCAGCATCGGGTTGGAACCGAAGGCGTTCCCAACGTTCCTCACCCCTGTTTCAGTCGGCATCGGCGGTTTGAAGCCGGTCTCGATTTTGCCGGTGTTCTTGCCGATGACTTTGAATGAAGAAGAAACGCCTATTTGCGCCGCTGCGGGAAAGACCACTGTGTCATAAGGGATCGCTCCCATTGTCAGCCGATAGACGCTTCCGGGATTGCCTCTTCCGAGCAGGTCGCGAACCTCCAAAGTATAGAAACTGTCTTCCGGAGCCGTCCAATCAATCAACGGATCGAGATCATAGTAACCGTGATTCTCTTCAATCTCTTTTCCTGCCGAGTTGTACAGCCTCAAATTCGGGTTGAAGTAGAGATTTTTTTCCTCGTGGTATCTGTCGCCCTTCAGGTTGAAGACTAAACGATCTCCCTTTTTCGCTGAGAAGCGGAGATAATGTCTCTCGCCATTGTTCGCGATGCATCCGTTGACGACGCAGGGGAGAGAAACTTTCTGAGCTGTCTGCCGGGTGGCGCTGATCGCAGTGAGTTCCGGAAACGTACCCACTTCAAAAAGCCCCGCCGTCGATACGCCCTTGTTTGTGACTACTCGCAATTCGTAGAGTCCCGGCATTGCGTCGCTCGCAATTTTGATTTCGGCGGACAACTTGCCGTTTTTGATCTGCCCGACGAATAGCCCCATGATTTTGTCCGACTCGGAAGGGGTGATGGGAGCCAACCTCACCTTTATCATTCGATCGATAGTCTGCTGCCACTGCTGTTGGGTGAGACTGCGGTTCGCCGGCGAGCGAAGTTCATGGCAAGTTCCGCACTTCGCCTGAAAGACCGATTTGCCCGCTTCGTCGCCTTTGCCGCCGCTGACCCCGACGTTGCCGGAAACGCCTTGCCCATGCGCCAACAGGTGACTTGCTCCATCCAAACTAGACCCTCTTATCTCCACGTTGACGGTCGTTCCCACTCTTCCTCCAATCGGAAAGAAGGTGTTGATGCGAGGAATTTGAGCGTGAACCGAAATCGGAAGAACAAGGCTAAGAAGGAAGGCGAACAGAATTTTGCTGAATGAGTGTTTCATAAATTTTTCTTGCAGGTTGAGTTAGCGGAAAGCGCTTTGACATCGAAAAGGACTGTACCTAAAGATTTCCGAGCGGCCGAAGGGTTGATTGTGTTACACTGAGACAAAGGTCGCGACATTTTGTTACACGAAAACATCTCGCTTGCTTCGCGGCATCGGGGAGTTTTCAATCCAACGCCAAATTAGCGCCTTATCTAGTTTCGGACTTTAGTCAGGATAAAAGGATAGGGAAGCATTGCCTCGAATTCCCGACGGCGACAATCATTTTTTAGCTCTTTGCGCTGAAAGCGAATGTCGTAAAGATTTAATCGTCTTTTGGCTCGGATCGTCTTACATGCGACACCCTCGAACTTGCTCACCTGAGGCGCTATAATGAGACCGATCAGAAAGCGCTATAATCAGACTAGGAAAATACCTTCAACATGAAGTTTAACGAACGCCGCCGCTCGGAAAAAGGCGTGGAGTTTGCGCTATGGCTATCTTGAAACGCGCCTACGCCAACGTGATGGTATGGCAGGCGATATCTAAACTAAATTCGCCCCTCGCTTCAATTCGTCTGGAGGCGATGACCACATTGCGCGGATGCAAAGAAGAGTCTCTTTGGCCGCTTAAAATCGCCTGTCAGAACAAGAATCAACCTAACTCGCAAATAGGTGCGGCGATCGTCTTGCATTGGCTAGACGACGAAAAGGGAATGCAAACTTTGCTTGCCGCGCTTAAGACCGACTTGCCGGAACGCCCGGAACTTGCCCCCCTGATGGAATACGCCTTCCTTACGATCAACCCTCAAGATGCGGTTTCAGTCTTGCAAAAAGTTTGGAACGAGATCCCTGAATGGGACACGCGTACTGAGGTGCGATCCTGTATCTGCAAAGTATGGGTGCGAATCAAAAATCCGGTCGTATTGGACAATCTTGCCGCTCAAGCGACTCGATTTCCTTTGTTGTTCGAATCCGCTGCCGCCGGTTTCGGCGCTTCCGCGCTCCCAATGTTGGAGAAGTTGAGCCGTGATTCGAGCAGTCAGCTCAGATCCCTTTCGATACGAGTTCTCAAACAAATTCCTCTGGCTAGGAGCTTTGAAGCGTTAACTCCTCTTCTGGAAGATCCCATTCCGTCCATTCGATCCGAAATTCCTGAGGCGCTTATGATGACGGGGGGCGCGGCAGCGACGGTTTGCGAACTTTCTAAAGCGATTTCAAAGGGATATGCGACTGCTTCCGGAATGAAACTCCTTTTGCAAATCAATCCGACTGAGCTTCTTCCGATCCTATTGTCTCTTATAGAATCATGGAAGCCTTCCGCTTCCGCGTCGGATCGTTCGGAAATGGCTCTCGTATACGGACTGTCCGCGCTTGAAAACTCGATGATGTTGCCTTATCAGTTCATTCCGTCTCTTGTTGAATTGGTTTCGCAATCGAATTCAGCCAAAGTTACAGTGGCGATATCGAAGGTTTTTCGCAGACACGGCCTTGCTGAACCTGCAAAATCGGCGTTGACTCTGCACCTATCATCGCCTCGTCAACGCGTTCGAGAGGAGATCGCCGCTCTGTTGCAGAAGAACGGGGATCGTTTCGGCGAGGAGTTCATCCTTTTTTTAGAGACCTGCCGCCCTCAGGAGAGTCTGGTGAACCGCCTTCATGTCGTTTTAAGGGCAGGTCCGGACTCCGCTCAGGCTGCTGCTCAGGTCGTAAAGCAGGTGACGAACTGGTTTTCAAAGGTATCGAAAGAGGCTGCGGGCAGGCTGAATTTAGCTCCCGTCGTGATGATAAAACCAGATCCGATCCTCTCCAACCCGCGCTCGTTGGAACACCTGAAATTACTCTTGAAAGCGTCTCTCGCACAGCTGGAGGAGGATTTTACCGTGGAGGACGTCGGGGAGTCTATCACGAGTTGCGTTACCGCTTTGCGCGGATTAGGAAAACTCAGCCCGAATTTCGCAAAAATAGCGAGGAAAGAGATCGTTGCAGCCCTGCACAGCCGAAAAAGTCTCAAGTCTATTTCAGAAGAGAATCAAAAAATGGGAGCGATAACGAATCCCAGCGATGTCGCTGAGATGGTTCGGCTCTCTGCGGCAGAGACGATCATTCAGATCTACTCTAAAAACTCCTTTCCAATTCTGATTGAAGCGCTCTTCTCATCTCAACTTCCTGTTAGGAAATCAGCGATTATCGCGCTCGGGCAGTTCGGCGACCCGCGCGCGATCAATTATCTACATATGACTGCATCGACCGTCTCCAGTCCTTTTTTCGAGGAAACCCAGGAAGCGATCGCCGCAATCAAAAAATTGAACCCTGAAATTATGAGTCTTTTGCGAGGCTCTTCCTCCGCAGACGCTCACCCCGACCTGCTCCTGCGTCCTGCCGCAGGAGCTTCAACTTCTTCCTTGAATCTTCTGCGCCCTTCCGACTCCAACGCTCCTTGAGCAACGCCTGAAAACTAGTCTTTATACATTTGAGAACAGGACTCCCGGGAACAAATTTTCGGTCTCTACAACGTTTCGCCGTCATTGCTTCGCACAGGCGAGAGGCGTTTGAACCCGATTCTAAGCGCGCTCAGCGTAAAGCGCTATGAAGACCGGATTTTAACTCTTTTCTTTTGATCGCCGGTTGTTTCAGCCGCGCCGGAACATCCGTTCAGCTCAGAAGTAGTCGTTTGCCTTCGTCTCGACAGTCATCAGGGCGGAATCGTTGGAAACGTCGTTGAAAAGAACACGGCGCTCGCGCCTGTCTGCGACAAAATTTCAATCGTTGCGTTCTTTGCCTTTGCTGGAAATATCGAATGGGAGGAGTGTAACAGCTCTCATTACATATCTGTTTTTCATATTTTCGAGAACCGTCAATATCGTAAAAACAATCAGCGATAGGTTGCTATAATGCTACAGATAGCTAATATAATACAAAAATAGCAATTATAGCTACTGATTGCTATTCTTGATATGGTGAGCGCTCAAACTTACGTTTTTCGCATCGAAATCTAAATTTATTTTAAGGAGACTTTAGAAAAGCCTTGTAAACTCCGGAACACTGTAGTATAATTAGAAGTCTTTAAGAGAAGGAACTCTAGAAAGTTGAAACTTTCATTCCAAGTTTGAAAACGAAGGAACGTATAGTTGATTTACGAGGGAAGTTGTGAGCGCCTCGCGTAAATACTCTCTCTGAAAATCGACAAGAAGTGGTAAGCAATCTATCTCGCTCAGTGCAATCTTAATTCAGCAGGCTCCCCGAACGTTCACATTGGAGTCGATATTTCTCGCAGTGGAGGCATTTTACTAATGAATCTCAAACGTGGATTTACTCTCATCGAGCTTCTCGTGGTCATCGCGATTATCGCGATTCTCGCGGCAATCCTTTTCCCGGTTTTCGCACAAGCTCGCGAAAAAGCGCGCGCCATCTCTTGCATCTCAAACCTCCGACAACTTGGCACGGCAGCCAAAATGTACGAACAGGATTACGACGAGACGCTCAACATGGAATTTACTAAGAGTTATAGCGGCACAGTAAATGGGGTCAATCAGGATTACAAGAACTATTGGACCTACGCGATACAGCCGTACGTCAAGAACTGGCAGATCACCAACTGCCCGGATGACTCAGCCGACGGTCCGGACTGGGTCAGGAACCAAGACAACACCCGAAAGGCAGCAGGTCTCTGCATCAACGACCTGATGTCCGGTTGGGACGGAGACGCAGTTAAAATAGCTGCGCTCGAAGCCCCTGCGTTCAGTGTCCAATTCG
>JAYVOT010000621.1:0-5579 GCA_043757795.1 Chthonomonadaceae bacterium
CTCAAAACGATTTTTTCCTAGATTGTGGAAAAGGAATCCCGGGGTGGTGTCGTTGGCAATGAAGATGTCCGGCAAGCCGTCATTGTCATAATCCCATACTGAGATGCCAAGCGATTTGCCTTCCGCATTGAACCCTGACTTTTCGGTGATATCCGTGAAACCATTTTTTCCATTGTTATGGTAGAGTTGACAGTGGCTAGATTTAAATGCTCCCGGGATGCAATAAGTTCTTTGTCCTGCCGCTTCAAAACAGGGAATATCGTCTTTCAGGGTTTTATAGTAGACATAATTGCATACGATCAAGTCCAGCAAACCGTCGCCATCCACATCCGCCCAGGCGCAACTAGTTCCCCAGAGTCCGCTTCCTGCGACTCCCGACTTCTTCCCTACTTCCGAAAAGGTTCCGTTTTTATTGTTGTGAAAAAGTTTGCACGGCCCCAGCGCGCAGGTGACATAAAAATCCTCGTAGCCGTCATTGTCGTAGTCTCCTACAGCGCACCCCATCGCGTACATCGGCAAATTCAGACCGGCTTTTTGAGTCACATCGGTGAAAGTTCCATTTCGATTGTTGCGATAGAGCTTGAGACTCGATTTTGACACGTCCTTCGTTCCTTGCAAAGTCTCTCCGCTCAACAACAATATATCTTGAAACCCGTCGTTGTCGTAGTCCAAAAAAGCGCAACCGGAGCCCATAGTTTCCAGCAGATACTTTTTATCTGTTTTGCCGTTGACAGCGAGAAAGTTAATTCCCGCTTTCTCGGTCACATCCGTAAAACCCGCTTTCACTCCTACTGATTCGGACTTTAATGCGGGGGAATCGATATTTGGAATCGCAGGGGGAGAAGCCGCAGGGGTGCATCCGGAGACCAGAGTTAAACAGAAAACAATGATTATCAAAGCGCAACAGAACATGGCGTTTCGACCTCTTGAAACCCTCTTAAACTTAGATTCCAGGATGACACCCGAGTTAAAATTGAATTCGACTTGCTTCACTGAATCTCCCTGAAGACTTGAGTTGCGCGCTCAACAATTTTTTCACTTCTCTGTTTGCCGGATACAGTTCCAACATTCTTCGCAAGGTTAGTATGGCTTGAGGAGACTTCCCAAGTTTGATTTGCCATTGAGCGACATTCAAGTTGCTTGTGAGGTCATCCGGTTTCGTTTTCAAGTTATGCACTGCCAAGCTAAAATCGGAACCGTTCTTTTGCGCCAGATTGAACACTTCCAGGAGGCGTTGCCCTTCTTTTCTTTTTTTCGAATCGGACGAACGGTGATAAAGGTGACCCAGAAAAAAAGAGAGCGATTCAAACTGAATATCTTGTGTTGCGGCGCGCTCATAATTTTTGGCGGCCTCCGCAATTTTACCTTGTATCTCTTGTGATCTTGCTAGCCAGTACAACCCTTCCAGATCATCAGGAGACTGTAAAAGGGCTTTAGCGGCAGTCGCTTCCGCATCGGAAGACCTATCGCTTTTCCAACCTCTTTCAAGGAGCAGATGGGCGTATTGGGTCTGGCATCTAGCGAGCGCATTGGAGTTGGAGGTAAGCGAAATCGCTAGAATCAAGGTCTGTTCCGCTTCAGGAAGTCTGTTTTGAAGTCTCAGCGAATCCGAGAGAGCGATGAGCAAAGGGACTGATTTGGGTGATGTTTTCAAACCCTCTCTTGCGTTCGTCTCCATGCGACTCCATTCATGGCTCTGGAAATTGAAAGAAGCAAGAGCCAAAAATACTTGCGATTCTTGAGGAGCGACGGCGACGGCATTTTTTAACTGGATGTCAGCTAAATTCAACCACGATTGATCCATTTCAATCCCGGCGAGCCTGAGTTTCGATTCCCAATCGTCGGGCGAAAGTTGCACGAGGGAACGCAACGATTCAAACTCGCGATCAAGATAATTGGCTTCTAGATAGAGTACGGACAACTTGCGAAAAGCTTCCGCGTTGTTAGGGTTGAGATGGGTGATAGTACGAAGCTGATGTGCAGCTTCGGATTGGTTCCCCGCCCTCAGACAATAATCGACAAGCTTCATCCTGAGAGCGACGTCATTGCCGTTTTTTTGAATGAGTAGTTTCAGTGCAGAGAACTCTTCAGGGGAGGGCGGGGTTTGAGTTGGTTTGGGAGGCGATGCGGGCGTTGAAGGACGTTCCCCTGCGGATCGGCTTCCATTGCCCGTCAAAATACTGTTCGACGGTCGGTTTTGCCCGCAAGAGAGGCAGAGAAAGCTGGTTAATCCTAGCGCCAGTAAGCGAAGAACTGTAGTTTGGCGAGTTCTCTGAAGCGTCAAGAATCGAATCTCAACGTTTGCCGTGCTGACTCATCGCCTTCAGAGTATCTTCAGGCGTGACGGTTTTTTCGTGGACAAATGTCATGTACAGAAATCCGCAAAGAGCGATCGCGACGACTACGACTATGGCGATTCCCACGGGTCCTTGTATAGTTTGTTTCAATGCGATTCTCCTTTGAAAAGTTTAGGGTGAAAACGTCGTGACCCTTTGGTTGCACTCAATGGAAATTCGTGAGCGCGTAGGCGCTCACGAATTTCGTTTTTTCAAACAACGCCTAAGGAGAGCTGTCTCCACGATAAAGGTCGTTCGTGATTCTCTGGATTTTGGCGAACTTCGCGTGTCCGTCTCCATAGCCGATATTGCCGCCGGCTGTGTGTCGCGCTCCGCCGTCCCAAACAGGCTTAGCCGTAGCGCAGTCGCCGCTCCAGGTGCCGTCATTCTGGTTCGCATAAGCGATTCTTCGAATGATGCAGTTGTGCTGCGGATCAGCCGGGTTGTTCGGATCCGGGTATTGCCCGTTTCCGTAGGGTCCTGCCGACAAGACGGTAATCATATCCGCAATGACGAAGGTCTCAGCAGGTTTGTTCAGAGATGCTAGGGAAGTTGATCCGCTGCCTCCGTTGAGGCTTCCCTGATGAAGGGGTTCGCTCATACCGTATGAGAGTTTTTGATTGATGAGCACAGGATTGACACCGTGCGCAGCAAGGTCTCCGGTATTCCACCAGAAAAGGTTCGTGCTAGCAGGAGTGAGAGTTCCCACGTCGCTGGGGCAGGCGTAGACCTGTCCGTTTTTGACATAGGGGTAAATCGCGTTCACCCAGAGAGACTCGAAGTGGTTTGGAGTCGCTGTGGCTCCGCCTGCTCCGGAATAGCTCTGCCCCCAACTCCAGAAGGGGAAGCTCTCATCGTAGTCCTGAGTGTACATCGCAATAGCGGTGTTCAAGTTTCGGACGTTGGAAAGGCAGCTCGTCTGTCGCGCTTTAGCACGGGCTTGAGCGAAGACCGGGAAGAGGATCGCAGCGAGAATCGCGATAATTGCGATGACCACGAGAAGTTCGATTAGGGTAAAACCTGAATTCTTCTTTGTGGAGATTGAATTGGAATGCATAACTTTCATTAGCTCCTTTGCAAAAGATTCGCTCAATATTAGGATTGAAAGCGAATGATGATGATAATAAGACACGATTGGAACATGCGTCGGAGGAGCGGACCCCGACGCCTCGAACCGCCACAAACTTAGTGACGGACGCTTGGAATGCAGCGAATGAACTGATATCGTGAGCGCTTTTCAACTCTCTTTCCATATTGTAAAGTTCAATTGGATTATTAGCTTTACATATACTAGAGAGTACGCAATTCGGAACGAATACAGTTTCAATCGTGTTGCAATAATTTCAAGAAATCAGAATTTCAAATCAAATAGCTTCCGCACGGCGAATGAGAACTATGAGTTCGATATTATTCGGCGTTTTGGAATACCTTAGCTGTAGATTTGCGTATCACCAATTCGGTATCCACAAACTTGGGTTTTCGCAATCCCT
Organism: Chthonomonadaceae bacterium; assembly: GCA_043757795.1. Classification (GTDB taxonomy): domain Bacteria; phylum Armatimonadota; class Chthonomonadetes; order Chthonomonadales; family Chthonomonadaceae; genus JAYVOT01. The sequence continues at coordinate 3,827 of JAYVOT010000621.1, forward strand.
GACGATCCGCAAAGCGCTCACCCTCTATTTCAGAAAGAAGTTCTTTGAACGCTCGCCTGCCCAACTCTTCAAAAGGTTGCCTAATCGTGGTCAATGGGGGATCGATCAATGCCGCAGGTTGAAGATCCGCGTAGCCGACCACGGAAACGTGCTTTGGAACGCAAACTCCGATGGAGCGCAACGCACGAATGGCGAGGGCGGCTTCAAAGTCTCCGCTAGCGCTCAGGATAGCGGTCGGGCGACCTTTTTCTTCTAAGAAGCGGTCGATAATCAGAGCTTCCACTTTTTCGGACTTGCCGCCGTCAGTCAAAAAATTCTCTTCACGAGTAGGAATTCCCAATTCGATCATAAGTCGCTTGAAGGTACGCTCACGTAGGTTGCCGAGAGAGTTTACAGTGTTCCCAGAAAGCAACGCTATCTCCCTATGTCCCAATGCGACGAGATGATCAAGCGCGAGTTTCATTCCTTGAGCGTCATCAGTCAAAACGTTGGTGATGCCCAATATGCTCACATCGTCATCCACTGTAACGATTGGAATGTGATGAATATCCAATTCAGCTTTGAGCGCGTCCATATCTATTCGCGAAGGAAGCATGACGATTAAACCGGCAAGACGCTGTTCAACGCAGTTTTTCGCTGCATCAATGACCTTTTCTTCGTAAGGATGATGCAAGAGCTTGATGAAATATCCGTTGGGATTCGCTTCCTTCAATGCGCCTTCCATGATTCGGGCGCGTTGCTCAATGCTATGCTCCCGATCCAGAATTCCGATCACGAAGGTTTTGCCGGTCGCCATTGCACGAGCGATCTCGTTCTTTCGATAGCCTAACTGTTTCGCTGCGCAGAGAACTCGAGTTCGAGTTTGGTCGCTGATTCTGAGTTCCGTCTCTTTACCGTTCAAGACAAAAGAAGTGGTGGTTCTCGAAACCCCTGCAAGCTTTGCAATGTCCGCCATTGTGACCATTACAGTTGTCTTTTCTTTAGATTGCTCTACTATGCCGCTATCGAGTTGATAACTGCGCCTTAATATCGTGTTTTTTTTGCTTCGTTTCAACAATTTTTGGCAGTTTCATAAACAACTATAACTCTTGGTAAACCGCGTTAGCAGATTATAACAAGCTATTAGGCGTTTGTCAAGAGCTATCTGAAAATTGGTTAAAAAAAGTTTATTCCAGGTTGCCATGTTGACAATTCATATCGTTAAATGCGAATAAAACTTTCTAACTCGTGTTACGCAACCAACAAATCCGCTTGTCGAAAGCGCCTGGCAAATGAATGGGCGTTCTCCGGACGTGAGAAACGCCGAAGGCGTCTTTATTCACTGCATCGTTACGAATCGTCACGACGGGCAGAGCTTTTTCGCTCTAGCTCCTTCGGCGGGAAGCCCTCATCCCCCTTCTCCCGCGCTGCGGGAGAAGGGGCAGAAGGGGGGAGTAAGAGAGATTTGTGTCGGGTGTTTCAACACCCGATCATTTCGTCCTACGGAGTGCGTAGAATGAATCTAAGTCTCTCATCCAAGATTCGCCCAAACAGGCGCAACACTCAACATCAGTCACAGTAGAGTATTGCGCCTGTATATTCATTAGCCGCGAATCAATGAAATTGTCGTAAAAAGATAAATGAGACTCGAAACTACGCTCCTTCGCTTTCCAAAAGCCGCTCGGCTTGAATTGCAGCCATGCATCCGGAACCAGCCGCCGTGATCGCCTGTCGATACTCATGATCTTGCACGTCGCCGCACGCGAAAACCCCG
>JAYVOT010000622.1:0-21288 GCA_043757795.1 Chthonomonadaceae bacterium
TCGCTATTTGAGGGCGACATGCGCCTAATTCCAGCAACAATCTGGGATCATATGGTAGCAACACTCTGTAGGGCAGCCTAAAAATGGCTAAAGTCCAGAAAACATCAGACAAAGACATTGTAACAAACGCCCCTCGCAGGACTCTCGCAGGAGTCCGGAGGGGCGTTTGCATAGGCGCTATTCTACTGCTATTCTTGCTAGCTCCTATTAATCAGCGTTTCGAATGCCAGGATTGTGAGGTTCCATTGTTTGAGAAGACAGTCAGCCGTTCGCCGTCGGGCGAGAACTCGATACTGGAGAGCTTTCCTATTTTCGAATTTATCGACAACATTCGACTTCCTGCTTCTGTTTCCCATATGTCTATCGTCCCATCCTCGCTGCAGGAGGCGATTCTGCTTCCATCCTGCGAGAAAGCCATGGCGCAAAGCTTCTTACCGCTCCCTCTCAAGATCGTTCGAGTTTTCTTCCCGCCGCTCAGACGCTCCAATACCGCAGAATTCCCGTCGTTCAGACTGGCGCGCAATCTCATATCTGCAGTTTGGATAATCGTTTGAAGAACCGTCGGAGTTCTAGCAGGAATAGCAGGCCTATCGATTTCATCGATTTTGTCGACTCGCCAAAGCTTCACAGTACTATCGTCGCTCGCTGTCAGCACGCTTTTGCCATCGGAGGAGAAGGTGATTGAATTCACATCGTTCGAGTGGCCACGAAACGTTATCAATTCCCGACCGGAGGAAGCGTCGAAAATTTTTGCCGTATTGTCTGCGCTAGACGTCGCGATTTTTGTTCCATCTGGGGAGAAGGTTGCGCTCCAAACAGATTTCGAGTGCGCTTGAAAAGAAAGAATCTGCACTCCCGAGAACGCATCCCACACCTTGACTGCTCCGTCCCAACTTCCTGTAACGATTCTCTTGCCATCATGGGAGTACGCAATCGAGTTGATCCGATCCTTATGCCCCTTCAAATCGAAGAGTTTAGTGCGGCTACCCAAGCTCCAAACGCTCGCAATAGGGCTATCGGAACTCACTGCAAGATTTTTTCCATCCGGGGAGAAAGATAGGTCGGTGATTTTGCTTTTCAAAGTCGCCAAAGTTTCAATCGGCTCTCCAGTGATGGCATCCCAAACAGAAACGTTTGAATCCACGTCGCCTAAAGCTATGAGCTTCCCATCAGGAGAAGGAATCGCTATTTTGATTACATCAGTCGATGCAGAAAACTTGAGTAACTCGTTGCCTGTTTTGGCGTCCCATAGTCTTATTGTTCGATCCCCGCCAGCAGTGATGATACGATTGCCATCGTGCTTGTACGCCGCGGAGTGGATTTTCCCTGTATGACCTCTCAGAGTCAATATCAACTTGTAATTCGAAGCATCCCAAACTTTTGCAGTTGTATCGTTGCTGTTCGTCAGGATGAATTTGCCGTCTGGAGAGTATGTCGCTGAGTTCACGACGTCTGAATGCGCCTTAAACGTCATCAATTCCTGATGACAAAAGCGATTCCAGTAGCCCCACTCAAACCCTTGAAAGCGCTTGAATTCATTCGAATTCGTCTCTTTAAGAAGCTGAACCATCCTGATCGGATTGCCGGACTCACATTCGGTAGAAATCTGTTGCATGATCTTTGCATACTCTGCGCGCTTTTTGTCCAGCCGCTCCGCTCTTGAAGATGCTTTGGTCAGATCATTTCTAACCCGAGTTGAACTGTCGATTTTGGAAATCCAGATTTTCGCGTTTCCATCGTCGTTCCCGGTTAAGATTCGACTGCCGTCCGGAGAGAAGCTAACAGCGGAGACCGGGCTAGAATCTACGCTCTTCAAGGTCAGCGCGAGGCTGCCGGTTTCCACATCCCAGAGCTTTGCTGTCTTATCCAAACTCACCGTGACCACCCTCTTTCCATCGGGTGAAAACGCGATGTCATAGATTGCCCCAGGGTGACCTTCAAGACGCAACACTTCCAGCCCGGTTGCAACGCGACGAAGTATTGCGATCCCGTTTTCATATCCTGTCATAAACAATTTCGAGTCAGGAGAGAAAGCGATGCAATCGATCTTCGCAAACTCATTTTTCAAAAGTTTCAGCGAATTCATCGTTTTCGCATCGATCAGCCTAATTGTCGAGTCATCGAAGCAAGCGAGGAGGAGTTTTCCGTTTGCAGAACAGGCCATCCTATTCATCAGGCTAGGAAAGACTGGCGAAGATTTTAGCAGTCGACCTGATTCCAAATCCCATATTCTGATGATGCGGTCTTCGTTCGCTGTAACAAGAAAGGTAATTTCGCCAGAACTTATTGCGGCATGGAGCAGTCTATTTTTCAGTTGGATAGCAAACAGTTCTGCGCCAGTTCTGGAATTCCAAACTTTAACAGAGTTGTCTATGCTAGCTGTGATCATTCGTTCGCCGTTGTTAGAAAATGAGGCTGCCAGGAGAGGTTGTTTATGACCCTTCAGCGCAGAAATTTCTTTTCCTTCAGAATCCCATACCGTGGCAGTCGCATCTTCGCTTCCGGTGAAAATTCTTGTTCCATCCGGCGAAAAGCCTGTAGTTCGTATCGCAAACCCCATTCGATCGCTTCTGAGAGTGATCGAATCTTCTTGAGGAACACTGCTCCAGATTTTCACCATTCCGTCCTGACTGGCGCTCGCAACACGACTTCCATCAGGGGAGTAAGTCGCAGAAGTCACCTCAGAAGCATGTCCTCTAAAAGTTTTGGAGAATTTCAATGAGTTCGTATCCCAGATTTTCGCCACCCCGGCATCCGAAAAGAGAATGCTTTTGTCATTGGGAGAGTACTCGACTGCGTTCGCGGAGGCGGAAATCGGAATGCTATGCAAAACATCGCACGATTTCGCATCCCATTCGATCGCATTCCCATCTTTGAGTCCAGTGACGATTCGATTGCTGTCATGAGAGAAAGCGATTGAAACCATCGGCTTCTTGTTCCCGAGATAAGCTCGGGTCATTTTGCCTGAGGCAGCGCTCCACAGAAATGCGATTCCATCGGCACAGCATGTAGCCAGTCGAGATCCATCGCCTGAAAATGCGATGCCGTTGATCGGTTGGCTATGTCCTTGTAACGTCGAGAATTCCATCCCGGTGCTTGCACTCCAAACATTTGCAGTATTCGCTTCGCTTCCAGTCGCGAATTTCTTGCTGTCTGGCGAAAACGCGACACAAATCACTTTTTTATGTGGAATTGACACTTCAATCAACTGACGACCCGAATCGGCGTCCCACATTCTCGCTTTTGCAAACTCGCTTCCGGCTAAGATGCGCCTTCCATCCGGAGACCATGCAATGCAGGAACCTCCTCTCAAACCCAAAAGCTTCCGAACTTTCATCCCAGTAATCGCGTCCCAGATAGTTGCGTCGCCATGATGTCCGACGCTCACAATTTTTCGTCCATCCGGCGACCATGCGAGGCCAAGCGCAGACCTTGAGCCGCTATCGATCAATAGCGTATCTCTATTTAGCAGGCGATTCCAGTAGCCCCACTCAAACCCTCTGTACTTGTCGAATTGTCCAGCGGAGGTGAGCTTTAGAAGTTTCTGCACCCGGATGCTATTTCCCGAGTCGAATTCGTCCTGAATCAGACTCATATCTGCAAAGTAGGCAGTTCTTGTAGCTATCGCCTGTTGGTGCAGAGCTTCTGCAGCATTTGCATCGGCAATCAAAGCTTTCTGCAGTGCATCTTCAGTCGCATTTCTAGCTTCAGTTCGTGCGACGTTCGCTTCAACGAGCCTCTTGTTCGCAAGTTCCAAATTGTCGATTGCTTGCTTCGCTCGCCTTTCTGCAAGAGCCTGCTGCAAAAGGGAGGTGCGTAAGGCGGCTTCTTTTTGAACTGCCAAATCTCTGTTCTTTTCAGCGACTATGTCGCCGCGTCGAGTCTCTTCCCTCGCGACATTAGCCTGTGAAAACGCATAGAACGCCAATCCGCCGATGATGGATGCGACAATGCCGCTCAAGCTCAAAGCATAGGCCAACCCTTTTCGAAACGCTTTTTTTTGCCTCCGCAACTCCGCCCCGGGCATCGCTTCATTGATCCACTCTTTGTCAAAAACCGCAGCATAGATTCTATTTTTCACGGCTAAGACTCCGGATCGAGTGCGATATGCATCGCTGCCATGATAAAAACGAGACCATTGAAGTTTCCAAAAAGGAGGTTTGTGAGTTGCAACAGCCAGAATTCCGCTCAGTTTTAAATACTCGGTCAGGGGATTTGAGTCGCTGTCCCGAAAAAGGACTCCTTGCCTCGCTTTCTGATAACACTGAAGCATCCCGGGAAGATCGTACTGATTGCTTAGCAAAAATTGATGGACGAAGGATAGGTTTGAGTTGGTTTCTCTTGCCCCCGGTTTCAGGAAAAGAGCTTCGCAGGCATCGTCTACCAGTGTGGTGCAAGTTTTTGTGTATGAGATTTTAATTGCTTTTTTCACAATTGCCGCGCAAAGACTTTGTGTCATAAAGGGTTGACCGTTCGTCCAATAAAAAATCCGATTCAGTATTTCGACTGAATCGGTTTTCTGATATCCCGCAATTTCTAATCCCGGCGCGAGATGCATCGCTTCGACGAGTGAAAAGTCGGAAAGCGTTATCATTCTTCCAATGTTGAATGGGGTCATTTTTCCATCTTGTACCAAGTCTGCCGGAGAAGCCACTCCGATCAAACCGAACGTCAGACCGTATAATCGAGGGTCATCGGATCGTCTGTTGTAGAGTTCTCGAATACCGGCAAAAAACTCATCGGTATTGAAAGGCAGGGTTCTGACAGAGTCGATTTCGTCTATGAAGATGATAACTTCACCCTGGCAATGACACAAAACGACTTCAGTGATTGCTGTCATCCAACGTTGAAGAGGTCCTAACTGAGAGTGCGAGATGAAATGGGAGTCTATTTCATTCTTTAAATTCGTCTGCTCGCCGAGACGATACGCCAATCCTCCATACCATTGTTCGAATGTGAGTAAGTTTCCGAACGCACTGAGATCGATATTGACGACGAGACAACCTTCATTTCTTAAACGATTCGTGATTCGATTTTTAAGAGAGGTTTTCCCCATCTGCCTGGCAGTCAATACATAACAAAATTCGCCTTTTTTAAGGGCGTCATAGAGCGTCGAGTCCGCATCTCTTTCAACGTAAGAAGGCGATTTCGCGTGCAATCCCCCGCCTGCTTGGAAGAACTCTTCCTGGTTAATTCGATTTGTTCCCATCTTTGAATTCGCCTTGCCTCCAAAAGCTTTTATTCAGATAGCTTCGGAAGTAAATACTTGGTGTAGAGAGAGCACCTCGATATTGCGCTATCCTTAGTGGCGCCCTTTAAGACGCCGGCGCTCCGCAACCTTTCGAAAGCGTCTATTGTCTCGCATGCTTTCCCAAGTAAAACCTCTTTCACTATACTCTTCATCTGCTCGTCCCGTCCCACTAGGAGCGAGAGGGTTCTCAAGTGTGAACCAAAAATCCAAGATGAGTAGTCGGAACGTCCAATTAATACATTCAGCTTGGTTTCCTTATATTTCAACTCATACAGACCGGTGTATGTCAGGAAGGGATGGCCGCCCAGAAGCGAGTAGAAACTATTCAATTCCTCATCAGTTTTCAATGGAGAACCAAACTGCTGATTGCAAACTTCCACCTCGTCAATGCTAAAATCGTCCAATTCCAGCAGAACTCCCACATTAAAAGGAGAGAGATTGATGTTTTTAATGTACAGATGAGGTTCAGTAGAGAGTGAGAGTACAGAGGTTAGTTTGTCAAATGCACAACCGGGATCGGTTGATCGTTTTTCATGCCAGGAACGAATGAGTCCAAAAAAGCTTCCGCTAAAATTTGTTTCAAAGAGACGATCTGAGCTATCAATTGCCAATACCAGCGAGATTGGGATATTTTTGAGAATGCAATCTTGAATGAAGCTTTCAAATTGCATATTTGGGTCTAGCATTTGTGTTGGAGAATAGAGTGCGCTTAATCCGAGTTGTGCTGCAATACTCGCTGCCAGAGCCATAAAGAGCGCGTTGGGATCCTGAAATGACTGACTGTCGAGAGCACTCAAATCGATATAGACAACCTGTGATTCTGTTTTTCGAACTGAATTCAAGCCTCGGGATAGAAGTGACGTTTTGCCGGTTTGGCGGGGCCCTTTCACCACAATGACGCTGACTTTTTGCGAAATCGCCTTTTCGAACTCAACATCCGCTTGCCGTGAAACATAGTTATCGGAATCTGGCGCAATAGCGCCGCGTGTGTGCATCATTTGAACCGATGGCTCCAGCTCGTAAGGATTGGAAGCATTGCTCTCGTTCTTTCTAGTGATTAACTTTGAGGGCGAAGGAAAAGAGTAGGACGGCGGCTGGTATAGCAATTTGATCTCTTTTAACTTTTGTTCAATTTCGGGAGAAAGAACTAATCCCTTTCTTTTAAGCGTGGATTGAAGTTCCCTGATATAGATCGACGCCGCTTGGATATTTCCAGCATCCACATAATCTTCAATTGTAATCAATTGGATTGAAAGATCATCCATTAGCTCGATCTCAAGGATATGACGCACGTAACTCGAAGCTTTTTGATCATTTTGCGCTACGAGATGAAGCTCAAATAGGGAATGTAAGGCACGGATATAATCATTTTCCATAGCGCGACGCTCATCAGTAATCCACTGGGCTTCAAATTCAAGCAATAACTCACCTTTGTAAAAACCAATCGCCTTCTCGAGAAGCACAACTTTCTCGGGGTCGGCATCAGGTCTTCTCGAGGCAGTATCAAATGCTTTATTAAATTCTAAAACGTCGGAATAAATGTGTCCGGCTACAAGTGAAATCGCATCATTTCCTGATTGCAGGTAGATTCTATCTCCCGCTTTTTTTGTCGGTTCGAGCCATTTCCCCAGTTGTGAAACCGCATCGTTGAGTTTTTGGTTGAGTTTAGACGGTTTTCCTCTTCCATAAAACTCAGCATGATCCGCTGTTTCAGGAAATAGAACAATGCCAATTGCCTCACGCCTATGTTTCCTAAGGGGAAAGCAGGCTAAATAGGCAAGCAGTTCCGCAGATTTGCGCGCACGTTGAATTTTTATTGGGGTGATCCCGATTGTGACTCGGAAACCGCCGAACATCTCTATTCGGCATGTTTCAATCTTTTCTATGGTCGCATTATTCTCCATGATAGGACATGCCTCCGCTACTTGAAGTATCTCATTATACTTGCACTCTATCGCAGAAAAATATCAGATCAATCGCAGTTTGCATCGATTGTTTCCATGATTAGTTCAACGAACGATCTTCGTGACACATAGGGCATCAACAATGGATGGGCGGAAAAGAACTCGACCGTCGTGTCATTGCAAGAGCTTTCATGGCGAAAGCGCTCGATAATTTTCAAACGACAGGAATCCTGATCGAAAATTTGAGGCTTCAACCTTCCCTCTGACGCATCTGCTGATTTCAGAATAATAGAACTCTGCCGAGTGCGGACGCCTACTCCAGAGCGTTTGCTGAGTCCGCAACGATGAAAATCGGAGTCAAGTTGCTAGAAGCTCTCGTCGAAGGCTATGTCGGCGAGAAGTGGTAATGCACATTAGTAGTTGCTTGACGGAATTACAAGCTCGGGAGAAACCAGTCAAAGCTCAAAAACTTCAGCCCAAGGCTAAAAAGAAGCGTGGACGCCCTAAAAAAGAGAGGAACCTTCTAAGCCAAAACCTACACGTATCGAGTAGGAATATCAAGCCAGTTGGGTGCGTTCCGGCATTCACAGGGGGATTGAGGATGGAATTTGATCTAAAATAGTCCATTATGACCCCACTTTTTACCTTGAAAGAAGTTGCAGAAGCGGATAGAATTATAAGATGGCATTAAAATGTAACAGAGGCTCCAGGGCAAGCGCTCCGGAGCCTCTTTTACATAACCCTCTATCGAAGATACTGGAAGCAGTCCTATTTGATCGCGATCAGTTTGCCGAGATCCGTGAGGGCGTAGATCGTGCCGTCCGTATCGACAGCCAACCCTTTGAGAACTCTGCCAGTGAAGGAGACTTCCCATTTTTTCGAACCGTCGACCGTGCTGAGGGCATAGACCTTCGCCTTACCCATCGGGCTGTTCTGATCCGCCGTCACATAGATCGTCGAATCAGGTCCAACTGTCACGGCACGAGCCGGCAAATACTCATTAGTGTCAGAAAGGAACGCCACGCTAGACCAGTTGATGCCAAAAGTGAGGTTATACGAGATGACTTTGTTGCCCAGCGAAACATAGAGATTCGAGTTTTTGTCGAACGCAATATTTGTTGAGAACCCAAAAGACAGATTTCGTAACTCCGCTTTGATCGCGCCGCTCGCCGGATCAAATGCGACAAGACGGGTGAACGCAACCGTCGGACCCTGACTCCCGATCACATACACCCAGCCATTCGGGCCGATGACCGGCGTAGAGCCGGATTCGATATCCACCGCAGTCCACATAATCTGCCTTGTCACAGGATTGACGGCAGACAATCTTCCGTCTCGACTGTCCGAGCCGTTCTGCCACACAAAGTAGAGGGTTCCATCCGCCCCAATGGCGGGGAGGGAAGCGTTTCTGCCATTCACGCTCGCAACTGGAGAGCCTGTTCCGGCATCGTTAATGCTTAGTCCGTCTCTAGTTCCGAAGACGAGATGATTCGACTTGTCAACACCCAGACCTGAGGTTGCGTTTCCGGAGTTATTTCGCCAGCGCTCAATCCCGGTAAGCGCGTCAAGCGCGACGACGCCAGTGATATTGCCAGGGAAACAGATGGTGTTATTCGAGAGCGCTATCGGGCTATAGACCGTGGAAAGGTTCAGCGCAACCGACCAGGCCTTCGTGCCATCTGATGTTTTGACCGCAGTGGCGTAAGTATTTCTATCAGGCTTGTCCGTGGAGATATAGACGAGTCCGTTGCCCCCAAGTATCGGGCTAGAAAGGACGTAATTGGAGCTTGCGGCGTCATATGTCCAGGCGATGGTTCCTTTCGCTCCGCCTCCGGTGACATAGTTCGTGTTGGAGAGATCGGCTCCCTCTTTCGGGTACGGAGTCGCGCCGAGCGCGATCGAGACGGAGATTGCCGAAATAGTGACATTCGCTTCGCCAGTGACGCCCGCTCCCGTTTCGGAGAGCCGGACGCGCATCACGCCTGCCGCCGTCGGGGTCAGAACTCCTGCGGGAGTCAGCGTGCCGAAAGAGCCGCCGGAGACCACGCTCCAGGTGAGAGAGCCGGCCGGAAGCAATAGACTCCTTCCGTCGGGATCGAAAGCTCCGCCCTGCAAAGTCGCATTCGTTCCGATAGAAGCTGTGAGAGGCTGCCCCAGAATCGAGATCGTTTTGATCGTGGTCGCGAGCGAAAGATCGACCGGAGCCATCCCCGCCTTCACTGCCACCGTGGAGACAGCCGAAGCGACCGTCGCGCCTTGCCCGTCTGCCGACACTCGGGCGGCGCCGGCAAGGGTGTAGTCTCCCTCGTTCAGCAACTGCGCGAAGGCGACGCTCTGAGTGGAAGGCTTGTCGGAAGGGCGATTCACGATGAGCGTGTATCGCCGGGTCGGGTCTTTTGTGAGATACAGCTCCAGAAAAAGACTCGAAGCATAGGAGGGAATGTACCGACCGGTTCCGGAGTTTCCGGTTTTTTCGGGCCAGACGATATTGAGTCTCACCTGAGCCTGGCGCGAAACGTCGGAGGCTGCTCCGCTGTTCCCGCCGCTCCCGCATCCCTGCAGAAGGGAGAGTGCAGGCGAGAGGCAGAGCAAGATTGCGAGGGCGAAAGTAGAATGCAGTTTTCTATTTGACATTGACGGGAACTCCTCCCACGAGATTCGTGATCTGAGACAGGTCGGGCATCGATGGAAGCGTCGCAAGATTGAGAGGGGTCACGCTTTTCGAAGGAATATATCCCACTCCCGAGCAGAGAAGCGCCGCTTGCGAAATCGCGGGAATGACGACGAAGTTCTGCCCTGGCTCTCTGGCGTAGAGTCTTGAAAACTGGGAGTAGCAGAAGTCGAGCGTGTCTTCCTTCCATATTCCGTTTAGCACGGAATTATTTCGGGAAGTCAGATCGAAGATGAGGCTAGCAAGGCAAATTTCCACCCGGTTGAAAGTTCTAGGGCAGTTTGGATTTTTTGTGAATCCGGCGATGAGTTCCCGACAGGCAGTGATATCCGGTTTCTTCGGGTCGATGACGCAGACCACTCCGCTATTTCCTGAAGTCACTGTGATTTCGTCTGTGACCGGGACAGTGACGTCCGTGTTGCAGGTGACTCCGTATTTACCGAGTTGATCAAACTCTCTCAGCCCTACGACGCTGACGGCGGAGACCTGTCTTGTCGTTGGAATCGCTCCGTTGTCGAAGTTGAAATCGTTGAGGACTTTCATTTCCGTTTTTGCAAGCGCCCAGAAACTTTTCTGGTAGACGCTGCCGCACTGCGCGATGACGTCATCGATGTCTTTCAGATTTTTGACCGCCTGAGGTCCCGAGATGGCCGATCCGGCGACGCTTTGCGTTGTGACGATGGCGGCGATCATAGATTGCAAAAAGCCGTAGATTTTCCCAATCATCTGAAATTGGCACTGCGCCGCAGTTCCGCTAAGGCCGGGCCAATCTGCGCTAGCGGTGGAAGCGAAAAGCGTTGTGATAATCGTTTGCGCCGCCGCAATGCCGCCGCTCAGGGCTGCGAGGGTCTGCCCCAATCCTGTCGGACCGAACCTTGCCGCAACGTCGTATTTCGCCTTGGTGAGATCAATGGTCTGGAAAAAATCGTCTGTAAGAGGCGTCGTGCTGAGAATCGCCTGGCACAGAACGCCGGTGAGGGAGGGAGCGAAATTCCCCACGCCGGTCGCGCCGAGGGAGACGTCATCGGCTTTCGAGAGGGAGGCTCCTGCAGGTCGATATCCGGGAGAGAGCGGCATGCTCTTGATAATCGCCAGAATTTTTGCGAATTGATCGGAGATGTTCGCGGCTGTGACGCTCGCCGAGACATCGAGTTTTTGAGTGGCAGGCGCAGCAAGTCCTGTGACTGCCGCGACTGCATCCACCCAGGAGTTGAAGATGTCGGCTGCGAACCCGTAGCAGACCAGTTGCGCTTGCGGAGTCGTTTGAGCGAGGGCCCAATCTCTCAACTCTTGCAACCCGGCGATCTGTTGAATCTTGAACAGTGCGGCGGTCACTCGGATAGCTGCGAAGTTTTGAAGCATCATTCCTGCAAGCCATTGCGGGTTGTCGACTGCATTTCCGCCGGTGAGATTATTGTTGGCAGTGACGGTTTGAGAGATGTTTCCAAGATCATCCATCATGAGGGCGATGTTGATGAGTCTTTCGTAGGCGGCGCGCGTGCCGTTCAGTCCGATTCCAACCGCTTGAACCACGACTCTGAAATCGGAGGGCGCGCGCGAGGCTCGACCGGTGAAATCTCTCAAACTATCCAGGGAAGCGGAGGAACCCTGAAAACCGCCGCCTAGCTGTTCGACAGAGCCGGAAAAAAGCTCGATTTGGGCTTTGAGATCGCCGGAAACCGCTGTTCTTCCGGTTCCTGCGGAGGTTCCGACAGAGACGGAGTCGTCTCCGCCGCCGCATCCGGGAAGTAGACAAGCGAGGGCCGCTCCGCCCCCAAGCGCAAATAATCTGCGCCTTGTTAAATTGAGTTTCAAATAAGGTCTCCTCCTGAAGAGAATAGATGGAAATTGATTATCTCCATGCTAGAACCGCATAAAACCTAACCATAGATATTATTGCTTACTATCGTCAAACAAACGTCAACTGATTCCTCGATCATAAGCCGGTATTAGACTTACTGCAAGAATCGTGCCTTCAAGAGGCAGCCCCCCTTCAAAAGACGATACGCGACTCGTTGGAAACATTCCTCTCCAAATAATACGGCGTAAGCGTCGCTTGATCTGGCGTACGCTTGGAACGCGCACGCATACCAAACGATCACTTCAATAGCCGCAAGGCTTGCCTGCTTCAGCGCGGTTTCACCGTACAAAGTCGCATATTCCAAAAAAACATCGGAAAGCGCACGAAATTCAAGCGACAAAGATTCAACTTCTGTTGCTGTAAGTAGGATGGAGTCCCAAACCACTGCTCCTCCGTCGAAGATATTTAATTAGATGTCGTATTTCAATTGATCGAGAGGAACTGCTGACTTCTAAGGGGGTTGAATTTGTGTGAAGAAGGGACTTTCGTCTGAAAGAGGTTTGTTTTGATTGACCGGGGTTTTCACTCCCAAATCCAGTTCAGAATTCCGTTTTTGACATGAAAATCGACTTGAATAAATGTGAATCATTATTAGAATTTTGGGGGGTAGATCGTTCTTTGAACCATGATTTTCATGATTAGCATGATTTTCATGATTAGTTTGCAGGAGGGCGGAAGCTAGTTGGATACGGCAGAGTTTCGACAACATTCTCTGCCCGCGCGAAACTTTCATCGTGTCCTGCAATCTTGCAATAACACATCATGTTAATCATGCCAATCATGAAAATCATGGTTCGGACATATGGAGGCGGAAACCGATGATGACGAGCCAGTTCGTCGGAACGCCCCCGGTCCGATTCGAGCAACGGAAGTTATCCGGGTGATTGATGTCCCAGGAACCGCCCCGAAGGACGCGCCGCTCAGAACTCTTCAAGCTCTCTGGATTTTCGTTCAAAGCCGCCACATATGCTTCTTCCACATAACTGTCTCGACACCACTCCCAAACGTTTCCCGCCATATCGTGCAAGCCAAAGGGCGAAACGCCGTCAGGAAAACTGTGAGTATCTATTGTACCGCCAGAATCCCCGTACTTCAACGAGGAAGACCGGCACTTTTGGGCGTTCCAGTCCATTCCCCAGGGGTATTTTCGTCCGTCACAGCCTCTCGCCGCCTTTTCCCACTGCGCCTCCGAGGGCAAACTTCCCCCAGCCCATTCGCAGTATTTCACGGCATCCTCCCAACTGACGTTGACGATCGGATGGTACTCGAACTGCCAATCTTCGTTGAACGAGGGCGGAGATGGTCTCCGATGCCCAGTTGCGTCGCAAAATTTCAGGTACTGTCCCACTGTAATGGGAGCTTTTGAAATCGAGTAATCAGACATCTCAATCCATCTCGGGGGCATTTCACTCTCATACTCATCGCTTCCTCTCCAGAAGCCGCCTGCCGGAATGCGAATCATCTCGGAGCCATCGATGGCGTTTAGGGTGACTTCCGGTGCAGAGACTCCAATTCCATGAGGTTGCGCCAGGCTGAGAGCCGGGAAAACACCCGGAAAAGAGGTTGCATCCAACCTTTGCAACTCATGGAGCAGTTCGGCATCGCTCCTGGCAGCTGACCCAAGATACCAGGCCCCGGCATCCCGAACAATCTCGTTCTCATCGGCGAGTTTTTCTTTCAAAATCCGGTAGGTGTTTGGATTTGCAGGATTCGCCGTTTCGCGAAGCATCTTGATCGCTCTGACGCATTTGGCATGATTTCGGGTTTTCAGCTTTTCGAGAGCGCTCTCGACAGCGGTTGCACCGCAAAGTGTGAGGGCAGCCTCCCGAAACGCCGACCTGATTTTATCATCAATTTCCTCTTCGTCTTTCGTTTTGTCTATCGTTTCCCAATACAACTCCAGCAAACTCTGCGCCAGACTTTTTTGAAGTCCATCATCCACGCCGTCGATATCGCAGATGCAAAGAACCGCCAACAGCAATCGTTCCAATGGGAGCTTTTCGAAATCGATATTATCTTCTTCACCCGCCTCCAAAATAGCTTGTTTTATCAGCGCTTCTGCATCTTGAATCGTTCTGGAAGCGATCGCCAGACGAATGGGTTCTCTCCAGTACGGGTTATCCCTCATTTCTGTGATTCGCTTATGCATCAGATCGCTTCTAGTGACAAGATGACAACCGGCGAGATACTCTTCAAAAGTGAGGTGGAAGAATCGATATTGTCCAACCGCTTCAGAAATCATAATTCCGGAATGGATTTCGACACACTCTAAAAATTCATCTATAAACGCACTCACATCAGGATGATCTGTATCGAGTCCTTTCGATTTTGCCCATAACTCGATGCCTTTTTCGCGTAATTGACCTGCTGAGATCGTCGCTGTTTTTGAGCTTGCATGCATATAGTGCGCGATCGGTTCGAGAAGTTTTTGACGCATGGTATCGGTGACGATCTTAGCTTGCCTGCCAGTTTGAGTCGAACGCCACTCTTTCAGCAGAGTTTCAGTTGCAACCGAGTACACTTCCACTCTTCTCTGAGGCAGTCTATTGTTATTATGATGCACCATAGCGAGGATAGTGAGCAGAAGGGGGGTGTCGGCAATCAGCCTGACATGGTCGGATTTGTTGATTTCAATCCAGAGCGAATCGGCCTCCTTTTGTCCATTGCTCTTTTGCTCGGCTATGCCAAGTTGGTGATGCTCCAGCGTTTCTACTGCGATACACCATTTAGATAGAAAACGTTGAATTTGATCGTCTCCCATGGGCTTCAGAGTATATTCCGAGAAACCTGTCCCCATCCGTCCCGGTGAGTAGCTCGCAATTCGGCTGGTGAGAAGAACACGGTTCCCCTCATTTTTAATATTGTCGACGAAAGTTTTTATCTCTGTCAGAACCTCTTTGTGCTTTGCAACATCCGCTACCTCGTCCATTCCATCAAGCAGAATCAACGCCTCCCCGCGACTCAAAGCAAGGTCGAAAATTTCCTTCAAACGGGCTTCAGGCACCGGACCGTCGCTGAAAGCTTTAGGAAGATAGTTCCGTATGCCATTGACGCCGCTTCTGACATAGTCGCGCACTCGTATTAGAATCGGCAATCCCAGTTTCCCGTACTCGACATCGTCACCTGCTTGAACTCGGACAAAACCGTCATCAGGTTTATCTTTCAAGGCTTTCGCGAAATGGTACGCAAGGAACTGCATGCAGGTCGATTTCCCGGAGCCAGGCTTGCCCAGTAGAACTCCCCTCCCCAGATTGTTCATGACATACGAGAGGGAAATATCCCCGGATATCGGCGCCGTTTCTTGCTCTTGAAGATCGAACCTGTTCTTAATTTTACTTTCGGTTTTGACCAGCTTTCCCTCTTTATCGAAAAGCCTGTTTCCTGCAGACTGCAGCTCCACATAGGTCTCCTCCAGAGGAAGGCTGGGGGTTCGGATATCTTTCGCGGCGATCCCCTGAGGGTGCAAAGACTGATTGATCTCGACCACTTTTTGGAGATATTCATTCAGTTGCTTTTCCATCTTCGCGTATGCCCCGAAGCCAAAGGCGCTGCTGGCGCTTCCTTCCGCACCCTCTTGAGTGGGAGCGTCTTTGAACTCCAGCATATCATCAATGATCCCTAGGTTCAAGCCATCGCTGATTTTGGCGATGGTACTTCTGTGCATCCAGAACAGTTTCTTCGTGTCATGCGCAGGTATTTGGAGGAATCTCCCTGCGCTGCCTTTAGATACTCCCGTTGAACTCTTAATACTTCCCAAAGTAAAATTTCTCGCAAACATTAACTTCTGCAACTCATCACTCTTGAGTCTGCATTCTACATCGCCTTCGTTCGTTTGCTGATTGGGGTTCATCCGTTTATCCTCTGTTCATCGAACACTAATGAACACTTATTGATAGCTAATGTGATTAAAACGCTTGTTCTTTACCGAGAGCTGTGTTATTATAAACTCGTATCCAGGCAGTTGTTAAGGAAAGGAGAAATCGAATGATAAGAGTTCAAATAGCGCATCTGATAGTCAGTCATCTGGTTGTCGCGCTGATCGCAGCGTTGCACATGGCAATCCTCTCGATCAAAAATCAGAGGCCGCCGAGGTGTTGAAAAAGTATAGAGCCGGGAGAGAGGTTGCCGCCTCAACTCCCGGCGGTTCCGAACTGAGGACAGAGCAGAGCGCCGCACCCAGGGCAGACACATTTCCTGATTCGCGCCTCCCTCGCTCTTTTCCTCTATTATTCAATTCTAGGGCATCCTTGCTTTGGAACTCGATGAAAGGATAAGTCGAAATGAAGTACACGTCAGAACAGCTAAAGAATTTCACTATTCTGCTAGCCTCCTCGCCGATCGTTCAGATTTTCGCGGTTCGCCTTCTCTGTTCGAAGCGAGATCGAATGAAGCTCTTCAAGCTCAAGCATATCACTGCCTCGCTCTATCGGTGGGATCCAGACGAGCAGACCGAGTTTCACACACACGGGGAGGCTGTCGGGGCGTTGGGAGTTCTCAGCGGACGAATGAAAGAAGAGACTCTCAGGAAGGATGTCGTGCTTTCCAGAGTCATCGATGCGGATCAGTCCTCCTCTTTCGATCTTGGCGTTTGCCATCGACTTACCTGCGTCTCCCAGAGACCCGCCGTCACCCTGAACATCTACTCGAATGACGAAGGCGGCATTAAAGAGATCACCACTTTCGAAGTGAACAACGAAGGGAAACTCCTATTCAGAGACGGCAATCCCGTACCGGTCGCCTCTCGAAGAATGGAGTGAAAAAACCAAATTTTGCCGGAGACGGGTTTGCCGACCCGCCGAATGGCAGTCTACCGCCAACCAACGAAGAGAGCCTGCGCCCCGGGCAGACACACCTGAGTTCAAGCCTCTCTCGCTTTTCGCTCATAAGGAATTTGAAAAGTGAAACCAACATCCTACCCGGTCAGGGAACCTGACCTTTCAAGAGTCGCCGCCTTCAAAAGCTGGGATAAGCATTCAAGCGTTCGCAGCAAACCGATGCCGACTATCGACCTCGAGGAGTTGCACGATCAGAATCGATTTTTCTACTCGCCTGCTCTCGCGCCAGTCGTCGATCATCCGCTGATTCTTGAGAGAGGATTGCCGGCTAAAAAGCAAGTTTTGACTCTCTATTTCCTGGGAAGCAGTCGCTTCACCGATTGGATCGAGGACCGAATCGTGCTCCCAGTTTCCATAAATCTTGCGAATGCGGATCTCGGCTTAGACCTCAAAACTGGTCTTCGTTTGGACGCGAGACGTTGCGTCGTCGATGAAGGGTATCACTCACTTTTTACTAGCTCAGTGGAGGAAGAGGTCAAAGCGGCGAGCGGAGTGGAGTTCGAACTCAGTTCGCCCCCGATGTTCATCCAAAGATTGAAGCAACTGAAGTCGAAGACTCCGACAGAGTTTCTTCATATTATCGATCTCGGGTTTTCAATCGCCAGTGAGACGTTGATTACTGGAACGCTGTCAACATTACATCGAGATGAGCGGGTGATCAGCGGGGTGAGGAAGGTTTTTATGGACCATGCATCTGATGAAGTCAGACACTCTTTTCTTTTTGGAACGATTTTCGAGGAGATGCTCACCCAATTGACCGACAAACAGAAGCAGTTCTTGCTTCCTCTTATGCCTGATTTCATCCGATTTTTCACGGAGCCGGACCTGGAGTACTACCGAGCCGGCATTAAGAGCCTTGATCTAGAACTAACGGGGGCTGAAGTCGACCAGATTCTGGAAGAGTCCTACCCGCAGTCTGTAATTGACGAAACAGTTTTGGATGCGGCCCGCCCTTCAGTCCAAATCCTCGAGGCGAAAGGAATCTTCAAAGACAGCAAGATCCGAGACGCATTTCAGGAGAAGAGGCTCCTGAAATAGACGCAAAACGCCTCTCCCATGAAGTTCGCACTTAATGGGAGAGGCGTATTATACTACAGGCAGTTGATTTTTTCAAATCTGCCACCATCAAAGTTGCTGGTTCATCCTATAGCGTTCTTATTGGGAAGGTGAAATGTATCTCATACCTGGCAATCATACACGATACGGTAAATCACATGCCGGCAGTATATTTCACCCTCTAGACTCTCACCACACACAGCCCTGCCGCCTTGAAACTCAAGAAACCCGCCTGTTCCACACTTCGTAATCTGTCCAATATGTCACTGCAAAGTTGTTTGTCATTTGATTTACGGAGATCAAGTTCGATATGACTAAACAGAAAAAGCTGTCGGCGGGTTTTGCTGCTCCGCTCCCGATTTCCATAATCGCAGTCCCCGATTCTAAATTTGATCGGGGAATTTAGTTGCGTTCGCCCTGGTCCGGCGGGAAAAAAGCCGGTCAGTCGAATATCAAAAAACGGCGATTCCTTGCGGATGGGCGTTGGATGGGACGGGAAGAGCGGTCGATGCGAGAGGAGCGGCGGAAAGCGAACCGTCCGCAGCGACCTGATAGACGTGGATCGCGTTCCCTTTTAGATCGGCGGCGTTTTTAGTCACTCGCTGTTGAACGACATAGAGGAGCTTTCCCGAAGGATCAAGACTGAGTTGGAACGTTCCTCCGGAACTCGCATCCGGCACGACGATGTGTTGTTTCTCTACCGGCGCGGAAGGACTGGAAAGATCGTATCTCGAAAGACTCGCGTCTCCGAAGTTCGCAGTGTAAAGATTTCTGCCGTCGCTTGAGGGCAGCAGCCAACAAGGCTCGGAACCGGAATTTGAGAAGTTTCCGACCGCTGTCATTGAGCCTGAAATGTCGTCGAAAGAGTAAACGCCGAGTCGATTCACGTTCACAAAACCTACATACAGGAGATTTTGAGACGGGTGCGTCGCCAATCCGAGGGGATTCGCTTGAACTCCTCCCACAAGCGGCAGAGTGAGCGGCGAACCGGATGCCTCCGTCAACAGCCCGTTTGCGCCAATCCGGAAAGATCGCAGAACGCTTGCGTTCTCTTCCGCATCAATAAGCAGTTTTTGATTGCGGGAAATCAGAGCTTGAGAAGGAGAAGAATCCTGCGAGGCTGAGACGGTTGAACCCGCAATGGAAGCGAGGGAGCCGTCTGATGCGACCTGGAAAACAGCGTAGTTCGCTCCTGTGGCGGTTTGAGCCTGTCCGGGGTCTTGATTTTTATTCACCGCATAAAGTTTGTCTCCTACCAAAGCCAAACTTGCCGGTTGCACGCCTCCTGAGGCGTAGGGAGAGCCTGCGATGGCGGCGAGACTGCCGTCCGAACTGATTTTGAACCCGGCGATCGTGTTGCTGCCTCCGTTGACAGCATAAAGATATTTATGATCCGAACTGACTATTAGTTCTTGATCGTCATCGTCCGGTCCGTCAATCTGGGCATTGTTGGTCACTCCTGTCCCGCCCATGAGATAAGGCGAGCCTGTCAATGGCGAAAGAGAACCATCGGACGCCCGTCGATATCCAAGTACGGCGTTTCTGCCGGAGGCAGGATCGTTTGAGGTGACGTAGAGGACGTTGACGGGAGCGGATGAAGAGCCTGATCCTCCGCCGCATCCTGATAGGAAGAAGGCTAGCCCCAAAGCGGTGACGCATGCGCCGAGGTATCTGAAATAGCCTCCCGTTCTAAGGGCGCGGCGATCGTTCGTGCGTAAATTTTGAAAGCGATTAAAATCCATCTTGATCTCCTTTTGAGAATTTTTCTCAAGAAATAGAGTGTCATTTAAACGATTTTCTATCAAGGAAAAGTTGAACAGGACAAAAAAATGCCATGAAGTCCAGACCGCTGTCTTAATCGGAAGCGAAACTCCGCTCAAAATTCCATTCTTCGAGCGTCAGTCGGTTTTAAGCGGCGGTTCAATATTGCGAAAGCTTTGAGTTTTCACTAATCCCCAGGCTTTCAAACGCACGCTCCAGAGCTTCGACTGATGTCCTATCCAACTAGCGATGCCGGAAGGGGTAGCCGTCTCATTCGCCGAAACAACAATGCGCTTGGGGACGAAGGAGTAGGTTTTGATTGCAGGGAAGTTCTCGTACGCCTCAACTCCCTCAGTCACCAGAGTTCCGGGAGGCAGGGCGAACTCCGTGAAGGCGGGTTCGCTCAATAGGATGTACTCCTCTTGCATCAGGGAGTTTTTCAGAAGTCGATGAACGAGGATAACGTCGCTGCCGGACAACTCCGTAAAACGATCAATCCGGTAGAAGAGCGCCTGTCCGCGATGAACGATGATCTTCAATCGCAATCTATCGATGTGTTGGCAAGCGCCGCATGGACAAAGATTGGAAGCGATCAGTTCCGCGATTTTAGAGTGGAACAGCGAGACCATCCGATTCATTTTTGTGAGCAGATACTCGGTTTTCGCCGTCTTGCCTTGTTTTTCGTCCGAGGTTTCAAGGAAGAGAAAGACAGCGTCCCCTTCCAACTTTGAGATCATCAAGGGCAACTTGGCCTCTTTGAGGACGGTTTTCATCAACTCAGTGATGACGAACTGCCCATGCCCCAATGCCGTTTGATTGGCAATCATGAACTTCGTGTAGCCGCTGATGTCCGCTATCATCAACACCGCATCTCGATTGTCGTTTTTCATTTGATCGCCTCCATTTATCTTAAATTTGCCTCTATACTATCGCTCGCATTGCATCATTTCTTCCGGAGAGTCTTTCGTGCAATATCCCTGCCCGTCACAGTTTATCAAGTTGACTTTCTCCCGAATAGTTCCCTTCACTCCATTCTAATCACAATTTGTTTGCAGAACGTACAACTCATGAGGAGGCGCAAGTTCGCAATAATCGTGAACGATGGAAGGAGATTTAAGTTGGGGGGAGGAATAATAGGCTATGCAAAGCGTCATCAATCCAATGAAAGATTCGAATGTAGAGGACACAATCAAATGGCAACCAAAAAATTGAAAGTCGCGATTATCGGCAGCGGAAGCATCGCGACCTTCCGTCATGCGCCTGAGTACCACGCGCACCCCGATGTCGAAATCGTGGCGTTTGCGGATCGCTACCCGGAACGCGCCGAGAAGCTTGCGAGCCGCTATGGCGGCAAAGTCTTTAAGAAATACGAAGACATTCTAGACCTTAAGAGCGTCGATGCCGTGAGCGTCTGCACGCCAAACGCCTTTCATGCGCCCATTACTATCGCCGCACTGAAAGCGGGAAAACACACCCTCTGCGAAAAGCCCATGGCGACCTCCGCTGAGGATGCGAAAGCCATGATCGCCGCCTCCGAAGCCGCCGGCAAAAACCTCATGATCGGGCACAACCAACGCCTCGCCCCTCTTCACGTCAAAGCCAAACAACTCCTTACGGACGGCGTGATCGGAAAAGTCATCACTTTCCGAAGCGCTTTCTCGCACCCCGGTCCCGAAGGTTGGAGCATCGAGGGTCCTACAGGGTGGTTCTTCGATAAGAAACAAGCGTTCGTCGGATCAATGGGCGATCTTGGCGTTCACAAGGCGGATTTGCTTCGATGGTTGCTCGGCGAAGAGATCGTAGAGGTCGCCTCCTTTGTGGAGCATCTCCACAAACCGATGGGCGATGTGGACGACAACGCAGTCTGCCTGCTTCGAACGGAGAGCGGCGCTATCGGGACGTTGACAGCGTCTTGGACCCACAACCCCGGCGAAGACAACGCAACCGTT